>JADGAO010000044.1:0-14305 GCA_015231995.1 Nitrospinota bacterium
GGAAGGAGCCTTCGCTTCGCCCTGCAATGTACAAGAACACCTCGAACAGCGTTTGCCGCTTCTGTTTTAACCATTTGGCGACAGCCCCAAATACGCGCAATTGTAACGCCTTTGTTGTGGTACAATATCCACTGTGCAATTGAGTAATTTAAGTGGTTCCGCTACCCGCTTTTGGCCGTCAGGCTTTCGATTGGTAATTGGCGTACTATTTGCTTGTTTCTAGTTAGTTTGCCAATATCGCCCGTTACAACCTCATATTTTTAACGTTTTATTGTTTTCTTTCACTGAAATGAACAAACTTAACATCGTGGGCGCTGGCTGGGAATCCGCCAACGACTCGCTGGAGCAGATACCCATCATCCTTGACGGGTTGGAGGCCGGCGTTTACGTTTTCGACGTGAAGTCGAACAAAATCCTGCTTCAGAACCGCGCCGCGTATAATTTTTTTGGCAACCTCATCGGCAAACATTGCTGGGAAGTGTTTCACCCGGAACAGAAAAGCCCGTGCAAGATTTGTTCGCTTGAAGCAAACCATACGCTGTCAGGCGGCGAACCGGAGACGCTGGTCTGGGAGTTCAAGAACGAAAAAGACGGCAGATGGTACCAGATATACGAACGCCCCGCAAAATGGATCGAGGGAAAGGCCGTCCGCATATCCACCTCGTTCGACATAACTGGAAGAAAAAAGGCCGAGACGGAGCTGAGGATCGCAAAGGAACAGGCGGAGGCGGCCACGGCCCTTAAAGACGAGTTTGTTTCGCTGGTTGCGCACGACTTGAGGTCGCCGTTCGCCTCGATCAACGGGATGCTACGGATTCTGGAGTCGGACGAAGAAAACCCCTTGAACGAAAGACAACGCGGCCTGCTTCAACGCGCCCTGTCCAGCGGCGAGCGGCTCCTTGTCATGATAGAAAAACTCCTCAACCTCAGCAGGTTGCAGACTGGCTCGATTGTCCCTAAAAAAGCGTTTTTCGAAGCGCGGCTGGCTGTCGCCACGGCTGTGGCCGACCTTGCCCATCTGGCCAAGGAAAAAGGGGTGAAAATAACTTATGACATCCCCGCCGACATGAGGCTTTATGCGGATTACGACCTGTTCATAGAGGTGATCGTAAACCTGCTTTCCAACGCCATCAAGTTCTGCAGGAAGGGCGACAGCGTCTCCATTTATGTGGACGCCGCCCGTCCGGGTGTCATAGCCGTGCGCGACACCGGGGTGGGGATAAGCCAGAAGGCGATTCCCAACCTGTTCAAAAGCGAAGTGCTTACAACCACACGCGGCACTGCAGGAGAGGTTGGAACGGGACTGGGGCTACCATTCTGCTACGATATAATAAAGGCGAACGGGGGCAACCTTGAGGTGGAATCGAAGCTGGGCGAAGGGACGGTTTTTTATGTCGTTCTGCCGCTCGCGTTGCCCAAAGCCATGATACTGGAAGATTCCGAAGATATCCGCCGGGAACTTGGCTCCGCGCTGACCTCGATTGGGGCGCTCGTGAAAACCGGCGGCGCGCAGGAGACGTATGCCGAACTTAAAAAGGGGGACATCCATCTGCTTCTGATAGGCCCGACACTCGGGATAAATCAGGCAGGGCAGATCGTCTCCGAACTTAAAAACGATCCAGACACCTCGAACATACCTATTATAAAGCTGGTTCACAACGGAGACACCGACACTCGCAAGAAGGCGTTATCGTTGGGAGTGAACGATGTGGTGTCGTTCCCGTCCAGCGGCGAAACGCTTTCCGTAGTGTTCAGGAAATATTTCGACTGACTCGGTTGCCCCCCGCCTTCTTTGGGGCTGTCTCCCAAATACTCGGCGTGGGTGTTCTTCACCCCGCCGTCCTCGGTAGGGGGGGCTCGGGAGCCGCCCCTCCTTAAATGTGGGCGCGTTGCGACGCGCCCCGACGAAGACCGATGTGAACACCTCGAACAGCGGTTGTCGCTTCTGTTTTAACCATTTGGCGACAGCCCCTGAGGGAACTTTTCCACCCTTATCCCTGTCCAATAATCGAGAAGAGAGATTTTGGAGGGTCGAGCCATGAAAACGAAACTTGCGCTGACAGCGTTGGCAGTCGTCATTGTTTGCGCGTTCGCCGTGTCTGCGGTTCCTGCCTATTCCCACAGAGGCGACCACGGCAAGCCGGGGCTTTGTTTTATTGACGAGAACAAGGACGGCGTATGCGATCGCGCCCCTGGTGTAATGGCCAATGGGAAATGGCAGGGTGATGATAAAACCCCTGCGAACTCGAATTGTCCTCGAAACGGCGCAAAAGGACACGGATGGGGCATGAAGGGGGGTAAAATGTGTCCGAACCTCCCGGATAGCGGCAATGGCGAGTCCGGCGTCCAAACCAAGTGACGGCGCGGCCTGAGGCGGCGGTTCTGACAGAGCCACCGCCTCCGCCAGTCGCCCAGCTTACACCTTCGGACAGATGGATGAATGACGTAGAGACCCGGCTTGTCGAGAAGGCCCGCGCTGGCGACGCGGACGCTTTTGGGCGGATTTTCGAGCGGAGCAAGAACATGGTGTGGAACGTGGCCTATCGAATGACCGGCGACTTTGACGAAGCGGAGGACTTGGCTCAGGACGTTTTCGTGACGGCATGGCGCAAGCTGGCCTCATTCCGTGGGGAGTCGGCGTTTTCCACATGGCTCTACCGGATAACGGTGAACAAGGCGCTCAACTCAAAAAAAAGCGGACGGGCGCTTCACCGGCTGTCCGACGAGGAGACAGCGAACCTGGTGGATGCGGAAACCTTTGCCCGCCAGAACCCCTCCGCCGGGGTGGAGCAGTTGGAGACGGAGCGGATACTCGCGGGATTGCTGGCGACATTGGAACCGGAAAGACGGCTTGCGTTGATATTAAGAGAGATCGAGGGGTTGAGCTATGAGCAGATCGCCGAAGCGATGAATACGCCCGTCGGCACTGTGCGGTCGCGGATATCCCGCGCCCGGGAAGAGTTGGAAGCGACAGCGAAAAAGACTGGAATTTTGCCATGAGAAATCTCGAAGAGTTATTTAAGAACACGCCGCGGCTTGAGGCCCCCGACACCCTGCAAAGAAGGGTTATGGAGGAGATACGCGCCCATGAGAAAGAACGCAAACCCGGTTGGTTCGACACTGTGGCCGATTTGTTGAGATCATCGCTTACGCATCCGGCGCGGGCCGGATTCGCATTGGCGACAGTGGCTGTGGCTGTGGCTGTTTCGATAGCGGTGAACACTCCGGGGATAAGGGCCCCGAGGCAGATCGTCCAGGCGCCGGATATGAGCCAGATCAACGATTACATGGACGAGACCTTAGACGACACCTATGCCGGGGCATGGGGCGTGAATGGAGCGTCGTCTATGGAATCCGACGACATTAGCGATTTCGTGGCGACCCATGTGGAGTCTGTATTCTGGATAGATGGAGGTTCTGACAATGCGTAGATTTATTGTGTTGATGATTGTGGCCGTGATGGCCGCGCCGGTCGTATCGTTTGCCCAGGGATATCCCGAAAAAGGCGGTCGCGGACATGGCAGGATGGATTACATAAGCGAACTCAACCTTTCGAAGGAGCAGTTGGCGCAGGTGAAAGACCTGCAACGAGACTCTCGCAAGACTGCCGTGGAGATCAAGGGCAAGATAGCGCTAAAGCGGATTGATTTCGACGAGGAGATGCAGAAAGAGAAACCGGATATGAAGGTTTTGGAGCGGCTTATTGACGAGCTGACCGCCCTTCATGCCCAGCAATACAAGGCCAAACTGGAGTCGCGGGTGAAAATGATGAGCCTGCTGACGCAGGAGCAAAAGCAGAAGCTCTCCGAGCGCTCGATGATGGAAATGCGTGGCCCCATTATGAGAGCGGATGACGAGATGGACGCCGGCCCCATGCCGGGGCGTCGCGGCGGGACTCCCCCAGCCCCGCCTACCGGCAGATGAACCAGGATTGACCATCCCGCAGGCGCCGGGTTCGCTACCACCAGCGGCCCGGCGTTTTTTTGTCAGGACGCTAAGCGCATGTCCTCCCCCTACGCCTGTCCCTTCAAGCTGAAATATTCGTTCAACCGTTTTTCTATCTCGCCCAACAGGAACTTGAGCTCCACTATCTGCTGGCCGGCGCGCTCTATCGTCTTCTCTTCCTCCATAATCGCGGAGGTCTTGGCCTTCACGTCTTCGGCGAGTATGCTCAAGTCGTTCAACCTCTGCTCGAGCTTCGTCACAAGCGTGAACTTCGTGTTGAGCTTGTCCACCCTCGCCTCTTCCTCCGACATCATCTCGTTTACAGTCGCAATCCTGGCGATGATGCCCCTGAAGCTGTCCTTGTCCTTTTCGAGGATGTCCTTCTGCGCCTGTATGTCCTTGAGCATTCCGAACAACCCGGCCACCTGTTCGGACGCTCTTTTGACGTCTTCCTCGCGCTCTTTCATCGTCACGATGCGTTCGTCCACGGACGCGTGCAGGGCGTTCAAATACGAAAGCTTTTTCTCCATCTCCAGTATCCGCTCGTCCTGAGAGCTTATGTATGTGGCGCGGCTTTCCACGTCGGCCAACTGGGCGGAGAGGTCTTCCACCTTCCCTTTGATAGCCTCGCTCTCCCGCACAAGCTTGCGGGCTTCGTCTATCTGGGTCTGCGTCCGTTCTACGGCGGGGCCGACGCTCTCCTGTATCCGTTTTATCTCGTCGAGCCTGCGGGAGCCGTTCTCCATCTCCACGAGCTTTGCGTTGACCATCTGCTCCGACGAGGAGACCTGGGCGAACAGCGAGTTCATCCGCGCTTCGATAGCATCCACGTTGCCCCGTTCCTTTACGATGTCGAGTATCCTGTTTTCCAGCGAGCGCGTGACCTCGCCAAAACCGTCTATCTTCCGTTCCAGCGATTCGATGGACTCCACTTTCTTGCTCACCCTGTCTATCTTCAGGTTGGCGTCCTCGACAAGGTAGTCCAGCCCGTCCAGCTTTTTCTCCAGTTTCTCGACAAGTCCCCTGCGTTCCAGCTGGTTTTCCATTTTTATGTCGAGGTTGAGCACCATGTCGTTGAGCGAGGATATCTTGTGCTCCACCTGCTCGACGATGGCCTTGCGGGTGGTCAACTCCTCCATCCTGCGGTTGACGGACTCGAACATCTCCTCAAACCGGGCCAGGCCGGATTCTATCTGGTCGGTCACCGTCAAGTCTTCGCGGAACTTGCGGAGCTTGTTTTCCACGTCCTCCGCCGATGAGTAGAATTTGTCCATCCCCTTCTGGGCCGTTTCGACAAGCTTCAATTGTTCGGAGACGGCCAGCATCTTGTCTTCCACCAGGTCCCTGAGGGTGGTGTTGAGGTCGTTGACCTTGGCTTCGGTTACTTTGGCCCTTTTGTCTTCCTCGCGCAGGCGGGTAAGGTTGGCCTCCACATTGGCCGATATCTTGTCCAGGTCGGCGAGCCTCTCCGCGACCTTGCGCACCTGGTCTTCCTTGGACAGCACGTTGCGGACCTCGACCCGCATGGAATTGATGTCCTGCAAAAGGCCCGAAACCTCGCTCTGTGTCTCGCTGATGACGGCCCTTTGGCGCACCAGGTCGTCCGTGGCCGCCTGTGTGGATTCTATGATCGAGTGCGCTCGCCGCACGTCCGTCGTCAGATCTTCGACCGCCAGGCGGTGGGAACCGAGTATCTCCATCTTGTTCTCGACGTCCGTGGTCATCCGGCGAAGCGATGTCTCCTTCTCGCCGGCTTCCCCAAGAAGCTCCTTGAACTTCTCCACGTCTTCCATCCGGCCCGAGACGGTCTCCAACATGCTCTCCAGCCGGACGAGGTTTTTCTCCGACTTGCGGACAAGCTTGTTCTCTTCCTGAAGCCGTTTGATCCGCGACTCCATGTCCCAGAAAAGGACGTTGAGCTTCCCCGCCTCCTCGTTGGCGCGTTCGACTATGACCCGCTGGAGGGAGAGGGCTTTGATCTTGGAATTGATATGTTCGACAAGCCGGTTTACCGACTCCGTCTCTTTCTTGTTGCGGTTTAACGCTTCGAGCGTGCCGCCGATACGTTCGTTGACCTCGGCGATGGTCTGGCTGGAGGCCTTTACATCGCCAAGCCTTTTATCAAGGTCCGCGGCGATGACCTCTAAACCTGCGAACCGATCCTCGATCCGTTTGAACAGGGTCACCTTATTGTCGAGGGATTCCTGGTTCTTGGTCAGGTACTCAACCAACAGCCGCATGCTGTTTCGTTCCTTGGAAGCTTCGGCCAACAGCTCGCGAAAAGCGGCGATGTCGGATTTGGTAACCTGCTGGCTTTCCCCCTGCGCCGCCGTCTGCGGCTGACCCTGCTGGCTCATGACGTTTCGCTCCCATAGGAAAAATGGAGATGGAACTAATTCTATCGCGGAAAAATCGGGGTTATTATAACGTAAAAACGGTTTCCCGTGTCGAGCGCTTGAATATGGATAGCGTTTAAAGGAATTTCTTGGTCAAAAGGACGCTGGAGCCGCTTTTACTATACTCGATGGTGTCAAGATACCTTTTGGCTATGTTGATACCACGTCCTGAGGGCATGTCCAACCTGCTGATAATGGTGTCTTCATCCATGTTTATGTATTTATTGTAATTGAATCCGTTCCCCTCATCTATGACGCAGACAGCCACATCGCTTTTCACAACAGAAAGGACTATATGTATTTTTGTGTCGCATATGGACTCGCGGTTTTTAAGTTCTTCGTTGAAATTCCCATTTTCAAGAAGCCGGACTTTCTCTTCCTCGGTTATTTTAAGGCTTCCGTGCTCATATGCGTTTAAAATAAATTCGGTGACGTTGCCGAGGAACTGCAATCGTTGTTGCTTTGAGCCGATAGGGGCTATTTTTCTCCGGATCCAGTCGGCGGCTCTTTCGATTTCGGAAATTTTCGCGGGAATGGTGATGGACTCCACATTTCCCGGATATTTGACGGTTGTGTCAACGCCGTGGATGATGTGCGAACGCGCGATCGCGTTATTGACAACGTTAAGGAATTCATTGTAATCCACCGGTTTTACCAAGTAATCCTTCACGCCGAAATTCAACATCTGCAACGCGAACTTTGAATCCGCAAGTGATGTAAACAGGATGAACGGCAAATAGCCATTCTCAAAATTATATTTGGCAAGTTTTACGCCATCCACGGCGGGGAGGCGCAGGTCAACCATCATGATGTCTATCTCGCGGAAGCTCTCTTTGTAAATGTCAATGGCGTCATCTTCCGTGGCCGCTTGCACGACGGAATAACCGTTGTCTTCAAAAAACTCCACCAGGCTTTCGCGCAATGATTCATCGTCTTCCAGCAGGAGTATCCGTTTGCGTTCAGTTTTCCGCTCCGACTTGACGGCGATGAGATCGGGGATAAAGTGGGGCCAATAGCCGATATGTTTTGCGACCCTGGGGATTAATTCGTCATGCAGTGTGGATTTGGAGATAAAGTCGTCCGCGCCCAGCCGCAAGGCCTTTTCCTTGTTGGACATATCCCCGAACATGGTTACGACAATGGTGGGAATGTTCTTGATCTCCTCATTTTTTTTCCTCTGCGTGAGGAATTCAAAGCCGTCCATATCATCCATTTGCAAATCCAGCAGGATAAGGTGGGGCGGGTTCTTTCTCGCCATGATAATGGCCTCTTTCCCGTTCTGGCACTCAACGAGATTGACATTGAGTCCCCGGAAAAGCTTCTCAATCAGCATTACCGAGCCGTGGTCGTTGTCTACGACAAGGACGAGCGGGTGTATCACGGGCATATGAAGGTAAAACGTGCTACCGCGATCAGGGGATGATTCCACCCTGATAGCGCCGTTGAGAGCCTCGATTATCTCTTTGCATAAAATAAGGCCAAGTCCGCTTCCCACCTCGCCATTGGTGCCGGGTGAAGAGACGTTATATTCATATTTGAAAAGCCGTTCAAGCTTTTGTTGAGATATTCCCATGCCGGTGTCAGAAACGGCGATTGTCACCGGATCGTGGGAGTTGGACAAGTGGATTGTAACTGTATCATTTCGCCGCGAAAACTTGATGGCGTTTCCTATGAGGTTAAAAAGCGCCTCGTAAATCATGGTTTCGTCGGCATAAATCATGGTTTTGGCGGGAACCCTGTTTTTAAGGATGATCCCCTTGTTTTCGGCGATAGAGGAGAGGTTGTGAAGGGCATTCACCGCCACCAAATAAACATCTATAAACGCAAACTTCGCCCGCATCTGCCCGGCCCGGAACCTGGATAGATCGAGCAGGTCTTGCACCATTTTCATCATTTTGTCGCCTGTTGCGACAGCGCGGGAGACTATATCCAGCTCTTCAGCCCCCAGGCGTCCACCGCTGTTTGATAACAGATGTTTAAAAAGGCCGATGATGGCGGCAAGCGGGGAGCGGAGGTCATGGGAGACGAGGGATACGAATGTGTCTTTGAGTTTTGTGGCTTCTTCCGCCTTTGCAAGCGCGAACCGCAATTGCTTTTCCGCTTCTTTACGGTTTTTTATTTCTCGCAGGAGCGTTTCGTTGTTTTCTTGTATTTCACGAAGAAGCCGGTTGCGCTCCTCGACAAATTCCATCCGTTCAAGCAGTAAAATGGATCGCCGGGGTGAAGAGCTTAGAAGCGCGTCCACATCGCCGTTACGAATGGCCGAGATCAGTTCCAGGGCGTCGTTAAGCTCCTGCTCAAGCTGTTCGTATGTTTTATCCCTTTTTTCCTTGTTCACAACAGCGTATCCATCATGCCGTCATATCCCATGGTTCTTAGTTCCGGGGAAAAGACGGATTAAAACATCTCATCGAGTTTTTGCCGCTCAGCCCCGATCAGTTGCACTGGAGTGCCGGTAAGTATGCCACTTACATTGTGAAATGGTTTGCCTATATGGAAACCCTGCGAGTCTATGGTGTATTCGCGGATGTTTTTATCATGGGCGGAGCCGCGCATTTTCAAAACCGTAAGCCCCCTCCTCATCTGTCCCATAAGCTCGACATACCGCATCAAGATGATCGAATCCGTAAGGGTGGATATATGGGACTCCGTTATCGAAGTGCCGCCCATGAGAGAGGCGGTGACAGCGGTAAACATGCTGGCCATCCGTTTCTCCTTGGCGAAAGAGGTTATTCCAATTATGAATTCGCGGAAGGTCTTTCCGGTGGAGACCCTTTCCATGGCGGAAAGCGAATCAACTGCCATGCGCCCCGGTTTGAAACTATGGGCTTCTTTTTTGATTTTCAACAGGTGATCGGCCAAGCCAACGATTTCTGGTTGGGCGCAAATAATCTTCAACAGCCCCATTTTTTCCCATTTAACCAGATCCATTCCCCAGCCGCTGGCGTTGCGGATCAACTGGGCGCGTGACTCCTCAAAGGCGATCAACAAAGACTTTTCCCCCGCCTTGCATCCCTCGTTGATAAACGTGGTGGACATCAGCGTCTTGCCCGTGCCGGTGGCGCCGCTAATAAGGATGACGGAATCGTGGAAGTGGCCGCCTCCGCACATCTCGTCAAGCTCCTTATTGCCGGAGCTGAGCCTTGTATCGGCGGACTCTGTCGCAAGTTTCAGTGAGGATAGCGGAAGTATCTCGATGCCCTGCTCTGAAATGGTGCAGGGGTATTCTCCTTTCTGGTGGGGCGCCCCGCGGAGCTTCAGGATTTCAATGGTGCGGCGGCGTTTCTCCTCCTCCAGTGTGTTTCGCAGGATCATGACGTTGTCCGCGACGAACTCCTCTACGCCGAAGCGGGATATTTCGCCGTACTCTTCCGTTCGCTCGACCGAGATGATGCTTGTGACATCCATCAACTTCAGCCCCGCGGCGATGCGGAACAACTCTTTTCGCACCAAGCCGCTATCTGAAAAGTGGGAGAAGGTGGAACTGATGGAATCAATGCCTACCCGTTTGGCCCCCACTTTTTTCACCGCATGTTCGATGCGGGCCAAAAGGCCGCTGAAGTCGTATTGCCCCGTCTCTATCGTCTCGTGTTCAGGATCAGGGGAGACATCCACGAATGCGAATTTCCCCTCCTTTTCCCAACGATCAATATCCCATCCGAACGAATTAATGTTCCGTTTGATATCCGGGATCGTTTCCTCAAATGTGACAAAGACCGCTGGGTGGTCGTATTTTACTATGCCGGCGCTAAGAAACTGCAGAGTCAGAAGGGTTTTGCAACTACCCGAAGTGCCGGCCAGAAGCGTGGAGCGATATTCGGGAAGGCCGCCCAACGTAATATCATCAAGCCCGGCTATGCCGGTTTCCAGTTTCGCTATCCCGTTATTACCACTCATTGTACGGTATTGCCTTCAAGATGCTTTTTAGGAATAAGTCCCAGTCCCACCAATACCTTCTCGGTGTTGGAAAGATCGCCAATCATTTTCCGCATTGGTTGGGGAAGCTCTTTGACAAGGGTGGGTGTGGCGATTATTTTGTCGTCTTCCGCCGCCTGCGGATTTTTAAGGACGTCTATGATTTTAATGTCCGGTTCGGTTTCGAACACTTCTTTAACCAGGAGCTTGAGATTTTGCATCGCCCTCAGTGAGTTGGGCGTCTGTCCAGTCACATAGAGTTTAAGAACGAACTTCATGCCGTTACCTCTGTCTTCAGTGTAGGCAAAGCCGAACGCCCTCGCCTTGCGCTCAATTTTAGCACAATATAATACAAAATTAAATAATATAAACCCAGTTCAAATCATGGAATAAACACGATTTTCGGCGTGGCTATTCCTCTCTATGCCTGTTGGTAGTCAGGTTTTATTGTCCCTCCACGACGGTAATAGTCAACCAGATGTCCCATCAATTCCAACGCAAGAAGCCTTCCTTCAAGAGTCAGCGCTCTGACCCTGGCCGGGTGGACATCAATGCATTTTCGTGAAACCGCCTCAAGGTGGATATCAATAACATCGCGCGGCCCGCAGGTGTAATCCCCTATTTTATCCGCCAGCGCCGTGATTTTATCATGGGGCTTTTCTTGTCGAAAGGCTAAAGCCTCCATGTAGTTGTCAAGCAACTCACCATATTGGTCTCCCAATTTGTCAAACAAATTGGGGGAACGTTCTCGCAATGAGGAAAGCCCCACCATTTTGGCGGATACGGAGCTATACCCGGTCATCATAACGGTCTTTTGTGATTCCATTTCGGAACGGAGTTTTTCCAATTCCCGTCTGTTTTCGGCGTCTTCTTTTTCGATTTTCGCCAGTTTCAATTCGATCTGTTTTTGCCGTGTAACGTCTTTTAAAAACGCCACAAAATGGGCTATTTCCCCCCCAGCGTCTTTGATGGGCGAAATGGTCAGCTCCTGTTCATGCAGTTCGCCTGACTTCTTTTTATTGATTAGTTCCCCGTGCCAGGGATCACCAGCCCTTATTGTGTCCCATAGGGATTTATAAAAAGCGGCGCTGTGTTTTCCTGATTTGAAGAGCCTGGGGTTTTTACCAATGATCTCTTGAAGGGAATATTGCGTAGTAGCGCTGAACGCTTGGTTGGCGTATTCGATGTTTCCGTCGGCGTCTGTGATAACAATGGGGTCATTGGCCTGCTGGAACGCCTTCGTTAACAGATTGGCGGCGCTGGAATATTTTTTGAGATCAGCCTGAAGGTTGTAGCGTTCCAGCGCGAAATGCAGTCTTGTTGAAAGCTGGAGGCTGGTAAAATCGCCCTTGATGAGATAATCCTGCGCGCCAAGGCCGATGGCTTGTATGGCGAGGGTCTCGTCCTCCATGCTGGTGATGACAACCACGGGAATGCCCGAATCGGCCGCAATCACTTTTTTGAGGGTGTCAAGCCCGTCGCTGTCTTCCAGTTCAAGGTCCAGCAGTATCACGTCGTGGTTTGCGGCGGATTTCAATGCGGACAACGTGTCGGCGACCGACTTTGTCACGGTTATGTCTTTGCTGATTTTGGCGTCCTTCGCCAACAGGTTGCAAACCACACGCGCATGTCTCGGAGTGTCTTCGACAAGGAGGACCTTAATCAAACCATCGTTCATGTGAGAGCCTTTGGTTTCTTAGCTATCCGTGGCTATCCGTGACTGCAACCCTCACTCTAGAATACTCTTAATTTTCTAAAAAGAAAGGATTGCAAACGAGAACGCGCTGAAAATAGCTGGGGCTGGTTATGGGATCATCGCGATTTCGGGAGCAATGGTTTCCTTGGCAAAATCCATTTGGATTAACTATGTTTCCTTAGGAACGCAATTGTGGCTTGAAAAGCTACTTTTATGACACAATTAGGATATGTCAAAGCAAGATGAACTCCTTTTGAAATATTGACGGGGGGAATCTGTAAATAACATCCCGTTTGATAGATTGAGAAATCTTTTATTGCAGTTGGGTTTTACTGAACGTATTCGAGGGAGTCATCATAATTTCAGGAAAGAAGGGATTGAAGACAAAATCAATCTCCAAAAGGATGGCTCCAAAGCAAAGCCGTATCAGGTAAGACAGGTTCGTTCAATCATGGCTAACTAAATATGGGTTGGGAGAAAAGCAGTGAGTTATAAATATGAAATAATCATTTATTGGAGTGGCGAGGACGAGGCTTTCATCGCCGAGGCGCCTGAACTGCCCGGATGTATGGCTCATGGCTCTTCTCCCGAAAAAGCCCTCGCCAACGCAAAAAACGCTCTAAAGCTGTGGATTGACACGGCCAAGGAATATGGCGACCCCATACCGGAACCCAAAGGCCGAAGACTTATGCTGGCGTAGGCATGATTTGCAAATCCAGACTGCCTTTGCCAAAATCCACCTGAATCAACTTTCTTTCTGCAAGGCCTTTTAAATCCCTGTTAGCCGTGAGGTATGTCCGGTTTTTATACAAATTTTTGTACCAGGACGCATTGCGGATATCCTCAAGGACACAACTGTCTTTCTTCAAGTCAAGCAGTGTGGTAACGATCGCGTACTGCCTGTCGTTGATCTGCTTCTTGTCCCGAAACGTGCGAGCCGAATCGGCGAACATGTGTCGTGCGATAAGATTGGACGCAAGATCAATTGTGGCGGAGATTGTTTTCCTCATGCCTTCGAGGAAGAACCGGACAAACGGGTCGTTAGGGTAATTGATATGTTTCTCTTCCCGTTTCCTGCAATCGTTGAACAACGTCATATAGCGCTCAAGGTTGTCATTGTAATATTTGTTAATGAAAACGTCCGCATACTTAAATCCCGCCGCTTTTAAAATCATGGTTTCGATCAGCCGCCCCGTCCTGCCGTTGCCGTCGCCAAACGGGTGAATCATTTCGAAGTAATAATGAACCAGCGGAGCGCGTATGATCGCCGGTAGTGTAATGATTGGCTCACTGTTGGCCCATTCGATGAAACTTTTCATAAGCGTGACTATGTCCGGCAAACACTTTGGAGGCTTGTAAACTCCACCGAAAGACATGCGGCCGACTTGGGTGTGCTTATCAACGCCTTTCTGTGGGTTTCTATAGGCTCCAGGCGTGTTGTATTTAAACTCATTTTCATTAATCCCTTCAGTGATTTCGCGGTGCAGGTCGGTGAACATCACTTCCTCCAGCGCAAGCCTCGGTTTGCCAACCCGGTCGTGGGAAAGGGCAAAATCGGTGGCATGGGCGTAAGCCTTTTTTAGGTTGCTGATACGCCTTTGGGAGTCTTCCTTAATTTTCTCCGGCGGCATATTTACGATTATGTCAATTTCATCACTGCTTTCTGTACCCCCCTCGATGGTGTTGGTGCCGTGAATCCCACCGACAAGGACAATGTGATTCAACTGAGCCATTACTTGAGGATAAAGAGGAATCTTGTTGAAAAACTCTCTGGCATCTTCAACCCGTTGAATAAGCGGCGCAAGAGCGTCAAGGTCAATCCCGGCCTGAAAGACAAAAGGGCCGGAAAGATGTGTCTCGACCTTAAGCTGTGTGTTCCACGGGGAAGTTTCCATGTCCGCCAAAATGTCTCAAAAAATGTTAGCAGATATTATCACTTAATTGCTTGTTCGGCAATATGTTGCATTAAACATAGCCATATTCATGCACGCAAAAATGATAGTAAAAATACAACCGCTGGGGCCGTGTATGGGCAGGGTGGCGCCAGCTCCAGTAACATTCAGCTCAAACCAGCTTCACAAACCTTCGCTTTCCCACCTTGACCAGTTTCTCTCCACCTTTGGAAAGCTTAAAATCCGTGCTGGCGACTTTTTCCCCGTCCACGCTCACGCCGCCTTGACGGATTAGGCGCAACCCTTCGGACGTGCTGGCTATCACGCCAGCGTCCACAAGCGCTTTTGGCAACCATGCCGTCCCATCGGCGTCCCACGCCACTTCGCGGGTCTCCACTTCGTCGGGCGTCTCTTTTTTGCCGAACACGCGATCAAATTCGCCTGCCGCCTCTTCCGCCGCC
>JADGAO010000044.1:14404-17794 GCA_015231995.1 Nitrospinota bacterium
GCGTCTCTTTTTTGCCGAACACGCGATCAAATTCGCCTGCCGCCTCTTCCGCCGCCTCTTTTGAGTGGTAACGGGACACCAGTTCCTTGCCCAATCGCATCTTGACCGCCTTGGGGTGCGCCGCGCCGGAAGCCAAATCTTCCTTAAGCCTCTCCAACTCCACTGCGGTGATGTCCGAAAGAAGCTCGTGATACCTAATCATAAGCGTGTCGGATATGGACATGACTTTGCCGAACATATCTTTAGGCGGTTCGTTTATGCCGATGTAGTTGCCGTACGACTTGCTCATTTTCTGCACGCCGTCAGTGCCTTCCAGCAGGGGCATGGTGATGACCACCTGCGGCTCCTGCCCATGGTCGCGTTGCAAGTCGCGCCCGACAAGAAGGTTAAACTTCTGATCCGTGCCGCCTATCTCGATGTCGGCTTTCAGATGCACGGAGTCGTACCCCTGCAAAAGCGGGTACATGAACTCGTGGATGAATATGGGCCGCCCATCGCGGTATCTTTTGGAAAAATCGTCCCGCTCCAGCATCCGCGCCACCGTGTACTTGGCGGAGAGGCTGATGATGTCCGCCGGGGTCATGCGCCCGATCCAGTCGTTGTTGAAGACCGTCTCCGTCTTCTCTCGGTCGAGTATCTTGAAGACCTGCTGTTTGTAGGTCTCGGCGTTTTTCTCCACCTGTTCGCGGGAGAGTGGCGGACGTGTCTCCGACTTGCCGCTTGGGTCGCCGATGGAAGCGGTGAAATCGCCGATGATGAAAATGACACGATGGCCCAGTTCCTGAAACTGTTTGAGCTTCATCAGCAGAACCGTGTGGCCCAGATGCAGGTCCGGCGCGGTCGGGTCGAACCCGGCTTTCACTTTAAGCGGCGTTTTTGTGGCGACGGAACGCTCCAGCTTTTTTTTAAGCTCCGCCTCGTCAATCACCTCCACGGCTCCACGCCGGATAATGTCTAGCTGTTCTTCGATGGGCTTCAATTTAGTTCCTTCAAATCTGGAATCAAGTTTACGCTGGCTTCCTGGTTCCGTCCCAACTCGATATTCCAAAATGGAATTTCAAGCTGGTCATTATTTCCCGAAGAGTATGGATTGCTCCAATTTCCATCTGGTCTGATAGCGCCGGATGTAAAATGACCTCCTGAAAGCATTCAAAGCACGCAATAGCACGCAATGGCACGCAATGGCACGCAATGGTGATACAATCAACCTATTGATATTTAAAAGAACATTTCTAATTAGGCCAAATAATTGCGTGTTTAATTGCACATCAATTGCACTGTAATTGAACTATTATTGAGCTATTTTCGTCCATTATTCGCCTTGCTCTCCTTTTAGCGATGACTCTGGATACCATCGTGCGGATATGCCTCTACCCTTGAGACATGCTTGTCCTTCGTCCCTCAATTGGCACAACATCGTCTGAATTGCGCGATGGCCTGAGGACGGCAAAACCTGCTTGAACTCCGCCAGAGTCGCTCCATGTTCAGCTCTCTCCATGATATGCTTTAACAACAATTTTTTGTTAGTCTCTCTATCCAACCCTCTTTTACGCGTATAAACACCTGGCTTTCGAAGCGCGGAGTATAAACGGTGAGAAAGAATATATCGCGTGTGCTTTCCTCTTCCTATACTTTCAATAATCCCAAGTTCCAGAAGCTTTCGCGCAGATGGCTTTAAATACTCTGGCACGGGTTCTTCCCGATGAATCATATCCAATGTTAAAAAGTCATGGGTTCCAAAACTAGCCGTTGTTTCTTGCCCGACTTTTTCAAGGAATCGCAGGAATCGAATATCCTGCACTTGGCCGCTCAATGTGAGGACGACCCAATAGTTGTCTGTTCCAGTGAAGTCGGGCCTTGGCTTTCCCTGCTGGATGCTTTCTTCGAACATGAGATTCATGCCTTGGCCGGAACGCTCCACAAGGCCGCATCTGGCGAAAACTTCCGCGATGCGCCGATTTCTGGGAGATTGCTGATCCAGCACATTTTCTACTGTGATGCCAACGGGGAATCCTCCAGGGCTTTGCACTACAAGGCGCCGGGAATACTGGCGGATAAAGACACTTCCTGCAAGCTGGTAATTGCGGTGGCTGATAGCGTTCAAAACGGCTTCACGTATCGAGCGTTCTTCAAAGGTTGGGATATCCAGAATGAATAAGCCGTCTTGGTAATGCTGTAGGTCATTGCGTAAATTTATCGTTTTCCAAAGCTCGTCGTAAAAAAGGAAAAAACCTTCCCGAAAGTCCTCTCTCTGCTGGGCGGGGCCGGATGCGCCGGAAGAACGATATTCGAACACCACCTCCGCCTGGGCAAGATGTTTACCCAATGCTTGCCGGGTACCGAAAAGGATCAGGGCGGCGTAAGTAAGACCCTCATCCCGCAACACTTCCACATCGCGAAGCAATTGTTCAGATGTATGCAAAGCAAGCCCGCTGTTCCTTGATTTTTCGATCCACCGTCTCCGGAACTCCTCCACCGCATTCAGGTCAATATCCTGCATGGTGGCGCCGTTACAAATGTCAGCGGAAAAATCATGTCCAGCTTCGGCCAGAATGGCGCCAAGCTTATCCGTGGTCATCTGAACTAAACTATCCGCTTTACGCGACCAGTATCTACCTTTGTATTCTATCGGAACGCCTACTGGATGGGACGGGATATCAAAGACAAGAACACGCTTGCCGGAATCGTGGATTTCCTGAACTTTGATATTCAGGGGTATTTTTTCCATCAATGATCGTCGTATATCTTCCATCTGCGGAAACGCTTGAGTGCCGACAACCTGCCGGGGCCGCTTATCAGTGACACCCAAAATAACCTTCCCACCGCCCTCGTTTGCAAAAGCGCAACAATACTGCGCCAAATCTTCAAAGGAAAACCGGTTATTGGCCTCTTTGAATTCGAAATGCTCCCCTTCGGTTGCGTTCATCCACTGGCGCAATTGCTCCACTAAAAGGGCATTAGTGTCAGTAAATTGTGGGTTCACGATAAAGCCTCCAGCCGCAGGAATACGCGTATCCTTTGTCTCTTCACCGGCTTCATCGTCCGCGAATTCTCGTGTTAGGGTAAACTTGAAAGATAAGGTGAGAAAATATCACAGCCGTAACATATGGTAAAGGCCGCAGGGAGTCCTTAATATCCGATTAACGTTCAACCAAGCCGCTCGGCGAGGGTGTTCTTCACCCCGCCGCTCATGGTTTTCTAGCGTTGCCGGAAGCGCAGGTGAAGAACACCTGCGCGAGCGTTATCGCCAAGATTGTAAGATGCGAAAGGTTTTTTATTAAATGAACGAGGCTTCACCCCTTTTCCTCCCCTTAGTAAGGAGAGCTTTGCATAAGCAAACGATTGCCATATTTTGTCATCCTGAGGGAGTCCTGGCGACCGAAGGATCAA
>JADGAO010000045.1 GCA_015231995.1 Nitrospinota bacterium
GGCGACGAGGACAAGGAAAGGCTTCGGTCTATTCACTCCGCGCTCAATCCGTTCCATCTGAAAAAAGAGATTGAGAAAAAATTGCGGAGGCTTTTTAATGAATTATGGTCACCTGAATCATGAGGCGAAAATCTACACCACCTTCGGTTACCTTTTCCCATGAGTCAACGCGCGGGGTTTGTCAACGCAAAGTTAGCCCTAATTCCTCTCCGACGCGGCGAACATCATCATCCCCGCCACGCTGAAAAAAACATGCGCGGCGTAAACCGAAATCCACGGCGCAAGCTTGCCCGTCTGCCCGAACGCCACGCCCATCGAGAACATGAACCAGAACACCGCGCCCGTCACGACGGCGACGCCCACGCCGATCATCGCTCCTCCGCGCCTGCTGGAGCGGACGCCAAGCGGTATGGCGATAAGCGGCATAACGATATTTATGAGCGGAAACGCTATCTTGGCGTGCATGTCGGCGGTGTAGCGGGTGGGGTCGTAGCCTTTGGTTTTGATGTCGCGTATGTAGGCGCGCATCTGTTCGAGGTTCATCTCTTCCGGGTCGAGTTGCGCAGTTTTCAACTCCTCCTCTGTTATCACGTCGCCGGGCAGGAGGCATTTGTCGCTGAAAACCTCTTCAAACCCCCCGTGGTCGCCAAACGTCCTCTCCACGCATCCGGCAAGCGACCAGCCATCCGCGCCAGCTTTCCCGAACGGAGCGGAAAGGCGGGAGACGAGCCTTGTTCCCTGTTTATCGAACCTGAATATGGAGATGTCGCGTATCTCCCTTTTCGATGTGTCGAGGTTCCCGATGTTCCAGATGGAGCCGTCGTCGGCCTTGTACCATATCCTCTCGCTGGCGAACAGCCCCTTGCGGGGCTGGCGTTTGATCTCTTCGTAATAAATCCTGTTGGATTCGCGCGCCGCAAGATGGAACAATTTTTCGCTGTCGAGAAACGCAAGCGCGCCGATGACGAAGCTTGCAACCAGCACCGGAGCCGATATCCTGGCCAGGCTCATGCCCGCGGCGCGCAACGCGGTGATTTCGCTGTGGCGCGACATTGAACCCATCGTCAAGATCGAGGCGAGCAGGATGCAGATGGGCGTGACATGGAATGCGCCCATCGGGATTTTAAAGAGCATGTAGCGCGCCACCATGTCCGTTGTGGCCCCGAACTTGACGAAGTATCCCACCATGTCCAGGAACACCACCATCTCGTAGAAGACCATGAGCGTGACGAGGGAGAGGAGGAATATCTTGAGGAATTCCATAAGGACGTACCTGTCGGCTATTTTCATGAGGTTACGGTTTCACCGGATGGAGGGGCGGCTCACCGCCCACATTTGGGCAACCACATAGGATTGCCCCTACAGGAAGGAATAACATCGCGCGCAACCATGTCATCTTTTGAGCGGGAAAATGAGTTTGACGGACGTTCCCCTGTTTTCCCCTTCGCTCTCCAGCTCTAGCCTGCCGCCGTGGTATTCCATGATCAGGCGCGAGAGGGTCAGCCCCATGCCTATACCTCCGCCCATGTACTGGTACTGGCTGGTGGCGTGTTTGTAGTGATCCTCCAGCGAGAAGAACGGCTCGAAAATAAGGGCCTTCTTGCCGAACGGTACGCCGATGCCCTCGTCCTTTATCTCGACGACCGCCCTGCCGCCATCGCACCTGGCAGTCACCCATATCTTTTTTCCATTGGAAGTGTATTTGATGGCGTTTGACAGTATCTCCAGCAGGGCGCGCTGGATCATCCCCTGCGCCACGTTCACCAAAGTGTTGCGGTCAAGCTCTTCGATGTTAGCGACGATGGAGATATCGCGTCCCGCCGAAATTAGGTTAGCCTTCGCCATCTCGACGCAGTAGCTGAGAATCAGGAACAGGTTCGCCTGCGATGTCATCTGGCTGGGCTTTGTCATCAGCAGGGCGGTGAACATCTCGGATGCGGAGATGATCCTGTCGAAGTCTGTTATGGAATCGTCGAGGGCTTTTGTTATCTGCCCAAGCGGCTCGTGGTCGCCCTCTTTGGCGGAGAGGTTGCGCAACAACAGCTTGACGAGGCCAAGCTTGGTGAGCGGAGTGCGAAGCTCGTGCGATGTGACGGAAGCGAAATAGTCTTTGGCCTTTGAGAGCGCCGCTTCCTGGGTGATATCCCTTTGCACGAGGACGTAGTCGGTTATGGTTCCCTTGGAATCTATCACCGGCGTTATGACAGACTCCTCTTCGTAGGCCGAGCCGTCTTTTCGCCTGCTTGATATCCGCCCCTTCCATATCTCGCCCTTGGAGAGGGCGCCCCAAATCTCGCCATACAGAGAGGCGCTGAGCCTGTCGCTGGAGAGAGTGGCGAGAATTGTCCCAATAACTTCTTCGCGCTGGTAGCCGGTCACTCTCTCGAAAGCGGGGTTGACGTAATGTATCTTCTTGTTGGCGTCTATTATCATTATGCTTTCGGCGGACTGCTCGATGGCGCGGAACAACCGGTTCAGTTCGTTTTCGACCTGCTTCCTCTCGGTGATGTCGTAAACCGCGCCCTGCATGTAAAGCACTTCGCCGTTTTCGTCGGAGACAGAATGGACGAATTTGCGCACCCATCTGATCTGTCCATCTTTGCGGATAATACGGTATTCACGCATAAGGGGGCGGGCGTGGCCAGGAACTCTGGTCTCGCCATCTACGGTGAAAGCGACACCGGAGTCGGGTGGATAGATAATCTGATCCCACCTGGGGACGCCTGTCATGAACTCAGCTTCCGAGTAGCCTGTCACCTGCTCCACCGCCCCATGGAAGAAAACAGGGGTGTAATCGGGTTTCATCCTGAAGGCTATGCCGTGGAAGCTCTCCACGAACGATCGGTAACGCTCCTCGCTTTCCCTTAAAACATCCTCGGCGCGCCTGCGTATGCCCATTTCGCGCACAAGTTCGCGGTTGGTCTGGGCCAGCTCCGCCGTGCGTATCTCGACCCGTTTTTCCAACGCCTCTTTCGCGTTGCGAAGCGCTTCCTCCGCCCGTTTCCTTTCGGTTATGTCGTGCACTATCGCGGTGAAAAACAGGCCGCTGGTGGTCTGGCAGGAGGCCAGGCTCAACTCGATGGGAAATTCCCTGCCACTTTTGGTCAGCGCGGTTATCTCTATCGTCTTACCGATTATTTTGGACGGGCCTCCGCTTACGACCCGCTCCATGCCTTTAGCGTGAGCCTGCCGGAACCGCTCCGGGATTATGAGGTGGACAGGCTGGCCCACAGCCTCCGCCGACGAATAACCGAACAGCTTCTCGGAGCTTTTGTTCCAGAAGGTGATATTTGACGCGGCGTCTATCGTTATTATCGCGTCAATGGCCGTTTGCGCCACCACGCGGAACCGCTCCTCGCTGTTTTCGAGCCGTTCCATCGTCCTGCTGTTATTGAGGGCTATCGCGGCAAGCTCTCCGAAAGCCAACGCCATTTTAGCGTCACGTTCCGTGAACCCGCCGGGCTTGTTGGCCAATCCCATCAGGCCTACTGACTTGCCTTCGATAATCAATGGGGCGAACAGCACGTTGTCGAGCGTGACGTGTCCGGGGGGCATGAACTTCATCCAGTCGCTATGCCAGAAATCGTTGTCGTAAGCCGAATACCCCGTCTTGTACGCTTCCCCCCGCAAGCCGCGTATCGGCATGGGCAGGGTCGGGTCAACCGTGCATTCCCGTCCGCCGGGGTCGAGGAACAGCACCTCGTTTTCCGAACCATCGTCGCTGAGAAGAGCGACGTATCCGGCCGTGGCGCCGGTGACTTTTTTGCAATAGTCGAATATGGCCCGGGCCGAATCCTTGAAATCGGCGTGTTTAAGGACTGCCCGCGCGCTTTCCAGCAGGGAAGAAACTTCAATCTCGCGCGCTTTTAACAGCTCTTCGCGGCGCTGGATGGACTCGAATTCGGATGGTGAAACGCCGGACAAACCCTCTTCCCCGCTTAGCACGGCAAGCGTGAAAGAGCCGTTGAAGTTTTCCGGAAAACGCTTCAGCAGATCTGGAGGCAGATCGCCGCTTTTCACGTTTTCGATAATGTGCGCCATTTGGCCAAACCCTGGATTTCGTCCCATTTCTATTATATATCTATTTTCCTGGCGGAACTATCAACAGTAATTCCATTAATTTGCAATATGCGGGATTGATTCGGCAAGTTTTCCCCCAAACCCGCCGAAAAGCCGCACTCCCCCGCCCCCATACGCCGGACGCCTGAAATTTTTCAGTCTTCCTGGTAAGAAAAACTCAACAATATTCCTATTTTCTTCAGTTCCCTGGCTCCGTAAAAAGGATCGCCGGGCGTGTTGAGCCGGGACAGATACGCCTCGGAGAAAATGTTTTGGAGCATCCAGAGGTCAAGGCCGAATCCGATGGACGAAAGGGTTAAAAGAGCCCTCACCAGGGCCGGGGCGCCCGAAAGGTCCTGTTCCGCCATGATACGCGAAAGGCTCTGCGCAAGGGCCGTCTCGATATTTCTGCGCGCCGTTTTCATGTCCACTTCCAGGCTCCAGCGCTCCACGTTCAACATCAACCCGCCGATCTTGTCCAGCGACTCCGGCTCCATGATCGTGTCGGCGGCCCGGACGATCTCGCTTTCTACCATGTATTGCGCCGCAAGCTTGAGTTCGCGCGGGATGGGGACGTTGGCGTCTATGAAATAGTCGAGCATCCTGTGGTTTTCGTAAAATAGCTGGCCGTACATATCGGCGAACCGGCGGACGTGCCCGGACATGAGCGAACCGACGATCCTGCGCCTCTGCTCCATGAACAGGTCGCGGAGCATGAAGGTCTCCCCCCGGTCGAAATGCTCGTCGAGCCTTCGTATGACTTCTGTCAGCGGCTTGGTTCGCCACGCGGAGAAAAGGTCCGCCATCGCTCGGCCAAGCGCAAGCTCTTCCCCGACGGGTTTAACAAAGCAGGTAACATCCGAGCCACCCAGCCTCAACGCCGCGACAATGAACGTCTCGTTTTCCATTGTCACGCCGGATGTGACTTCGGCCTGGGAGAGGGTCAGCGAATTGTCGCCGTATTCCTCATGCATCCTGTCCCGCGCCTCGATGGAGAAGGAGCCTATCGCGCCGCTATCACCGTTTTTGTCCAGCGCGGCGACTATGGCGTGGTTGGCTATAACGCGGGAAAGCGACGCCTTCTCCGGCATGGCCACCCTGCAATATATCTTCTCCGCATCGCCATGATGGGGGACGTTGCTTTTCGCCTCAGCAAGGGCGTTGAGAAATTCTTTTTCCGGCCTTGCGTTGGAAGTCGCCTCGCAAAGCTGTATGGCCCTCGCCGCGTACTTTAAAACCTGCTGGGTTTCTATGCCAGACACGTCGTCGAAAAACCATCCGCACGACGTGAACATGAGCATTCCGTTTCTCTGCATCTCGAGCAGTTGGATAGCGCGCGTCTTCTCGCGGCCGGAAAGCCCCGTCCGTTGCCTGCGGGCCAGAAACTCCTCGGTCTTCGACCTGTCGAGAAGCGCCTCTATATAATCGTCGCGGACGGCCCACGGGTCGGCGAACAGTTTGGAGCCCTCGGCGTCGAACGCCTCGTCCAACTCCATCTTGAGAATGTCGAGCGACCTGCGGAGCGGCGTCCGCCATTTCTGGTTCCATTCGGAGTTCCCGCCTATATGGCATCCGCAATCGCTTTTCCAGCGCTCGACCCCATGGGCGCACGACCATGACGAGTTTTCGTGTATGTCCGCCTCCACCTCCGGCGGGAACATGGAGAGATATTCGCCGTAGTTGGTAAGCTCGATTTCGCCTTTCTTCTCGGCAAGCTCCAGCGCGAAAGCCAGCGCCATCTCCCCGAACCTGTGGTGATGTCCGTAAGTCTCCCCGTCGGTGGCGATGTGAAGCAACTGATTCCACGGACGAGCGTCGGAATATCCGGTTTTGAGCCTGTCGAGGAACCTGGCGCCGTCGCCTAATATCCCCTCGAAAGCGACGGCCTGGCTTATGGGGCCGTCGTAGAAAAATAGGGCTATGGAGCGCTTGTCGTCTATGCGATACCGGTACGGCCTTGTTGGGTCTATCCCTCTATCGAGTCCTTGCCATTCCTCGCCCGGCTTGATCCTTATCGCCTTGGCCTGGCGAGGGGCCAGCACCGTGAACTTGATACCGTTATCGCATAAAATCCTCAGCGTATATTTGTCAACGGCCGTCTCTGGAAGCCACATTCCCTCCGGTTTTCTGCCGAAGTGGCTCACGAAATCGGCTATGCCCCAGAGTATCTGCGTCACCTTGTCCCGGTCGGAAGCAAGGGGCATTATCATGTGGTTGTACGCCTGGGCCATGGCCGAGCCGTGGCCGTTACGTTTCCATTTG
This sequence comes from Nitrospinota bacterium, assembly GCA_015231995.1. Taxonomy (GTDB): domain Bacteria; phylum Nitrospinota_A; class UBA7883; order UBA7883; family JACRLM01; genus JADGAO01. Next base: position 6,322 of record JADGAO010000045.1, read on the forward strand.
CTCAACTTGTCGGCGTCGACTATTTTGCCGTATGTCTCCGGGTCGTATTTTTTGAGCCACGAAAAAAGCGTTGGGCCGATGTTGAAGCTGATACGCTCGTAGTTGTTGGCCATGTCTTTTATCCGTCCGCCGGGCGTGAGGATGCGGGCGACGGCGTTGGGGGCGTAGCACTCGCGGTTTATCCGCTCGTTCCAGTCGTGATAGGGGCTTGCGGAGTCCTGCACCTCTATCATGTCCAGCCACGGGTTTTCCCGGGGCGGCTGATAAAAATGGCCGTGTATGCAAAGGTATTTTTTCAATCCGCCCCCTACTGTTCCTGTATCCTTCCGGTCATCGGCACAAACCTTACGCCAGCCACGGTGCGGTACGAGACCACGCCGTCTCGCTTTTCCCCAAGCAGGAGGTCTTGAATGTGGCTCCCCCCCACCGGCATTATTATCAGGCCACCCTCGGCCAACTGCTCTTCGAGCGGTTTGGGGACGCGCCCAGCCGCGGCCGTGACGATTATTTTATCGAACGGGGCGTGTTCTTTCCACCCCGCATATCCGTCGCCGCCCTGGACGGTAACGTTATCGTATCCCAACCTTTTGAGCAACGCCGAAGACGCTTCCGCCAGAGGTTTTACGATTTCGATTGTGTAAACGCGATCTACGATCTTCGAGAGCACGGCCGCCTGATAGCCGGAGCCTGTCCCCACTTCCAGAACCCGGTCTGTCTTTTTGGGATCAAGCTCCTGGGTCATCAACGCAACGATGTACGGCTGGCTTATGGTTTGGCCGTTACCTATTGGCAACGGGTTATCGTCGTAAGCCTGGCCCATAAAAGATTTTTCGACGAATTTTTCCCTCGGCACGGACTCCATGGCCGAAAGAACCGCAGGGTTCGTTATGCCGCGTCCTTTGAGGTGAATCTCGATCATCACCTGCTTGGCCCTGGCGATTTCCTCTGGCTTTTTCATTGGCCCAGAACAGCTTGTTGATGGTATGGCAAGGAACGCCGCCGACAGCGCGAACGCCAATCTGATGATGGCGCCGGGGGTTTTCCCGCCCGAAGCTACAGTATCAGCCCGTGCTTTTTGAGCCACTCCCCGGAATCGAAATTGTCGGCCAGGTATTCGCAAAACTCCATCTCCCTCTGAGAGAGTTTTTTGCCGTCAACAAAATCGGTCATGAGCTTTTTTAACACAGCCTGTTTGTCTTCCACGCTTTTCTTTTCCCTGGCGGGAGCGGCCAGTTTCTCCGGCTCGTGGGAGCAGGTGTTGGGGAAATCCAGCCCCATCGTCTCGGCAAGCGAACGCACCTTGAGCATGAGCACCATGAAAGATTTCGAGCAGACCTCGTCCGTCTCCGTCAGGCGGCGGATAGCCTCGCGCACGTCCCGCGACTTGGTGATGGCGTCCACTATTGCCCGGGTGAGAATTTCCATGTCTTTTTCGTTGTTCTTCTCGTCGTCCGACATGGCTGAAAGCCTCCTGGGAATTTTGCTTCGATGTCTGATTCTACCACACATGAAACGGTTGCGTGACAGGCTCCGCTTCTTCTTCCTACTCTCCCCCGCGCCAAACTTCGCCGATGTAGCGTATCTTCACCGTCCCATCGAACTCCGCCCCGGCTTCTGCGCGGAGCCACAACATCGGGTCGTCTATCGTCTCCTGGCTTATGATGAATGTCCCCCAGTGGATCGGCAGAAGCGTTTTCGCGCCGGTCTGTTTGAACATTTTCCACACATCTGCGCTTGTCGAGTGGGCCTGCCGGAACCATTTCGGCTCGTATGCGCCAAGGTTGAACACAGCCGCGTCCACCGGCCTCTGTTTTGTCACGGCTCCGAATACGTCGGTGTACGCTGTGTCGCTGGCGAACAGCAGGCTCTTGCCGCCGTTCGAAAAAACGTAGCTGTTGTAACCCCGCGTTTTTTTCTCCCACGGCGTACGCTCTCCCCAATGGCGCGCTCCGAATGCGTAAATCTTAACTCCCTCGATTTCCCTCTCCTCTCCCCACCTTATTTCCTCGATTTTCGAAAATCCAAGGCCAGCCGTCAAATCCTCCAGCCCGTTGGGAACGAGAAGCGTGGCGTCTTTCGGGAGCTTTCTCAATGCGGGCAAATCCATATGATCCATATGCGCGTGTGTGATGGCGATGATGTCGAGCTTGGGCAATTGCTCCATGGACAACGCCGGTTCGACAATCCTGCGCTGGCCGATAACCCCTATCCACGGAGTCTCCACGCCGACCCGTTCGGAAAAGGCGGGATCGGTGAGTATCCATTTCCCGCGGATGTTTATGAGCAGGGTGGCGTGCCCTATCCATGCGGCGGAAATACGATCGCCCGTCATCGTTTTTATATCCGGCGTGAGCCTTGCCGGGGATATGGGATGGGCGATCTCATGCGCCACGCCACGAAATGGGATGATACGGCGGAACCAGCCCGTGGCGGCAAGCGTCACGGCGAGGAGGATGACGACAACCAGAGTGAAAACTACGAGAGCCATAATTCTCTTTACAATCCGTCGTAACGCCGCTCGCCCTTTCAGGGACGGCGGGCTGATAAAATCCCCAGTCATGCGATCGCTCACCGCGTCAACGCTTCTTCCTTTTGAGTTTCCCGCGCGCCGGAGCGGAAGCTCTGCGCGAGTCGCGTTTTTTCTCGTTTCGGGCCCCGCCGCTCCTTCCGCCCGGAGGGCGTCCGCCGGGAGCATGGCCTCGGCCACCTGTTGAACGGCCTCGAGCGCCGCCATCCACAAGGGAAAGGTCAACACGCCTTCTCTCGATGGAGACGCTCTCCACCTTCACCTTCACCATATCGCCGAGACGGAACCTTTTGCGCGTCCTGTCGCCGTTTAGCGCATGGCCGCGCTCGTCGAAAATATAATAATCGTCCGTCAGGGTGGCGACCCGCACAAGGCCTTCCACCGGCGGGTCTATGAACTCCACGAAGAATCCGAACGACGTTACGCCGGAGATCATCCCGTCGTACACCTCGCCTATCTTGTCGGCCATGTACTGGGTCTGGCGCAGTTTGACCGCTTCGCGCTCCGCCTCTTCCGCAGTCCGTTCGGTCTTCGACGTGCTGGCGGCTATCTCCGGCAAAATCGGTTTCCAGTGGCTCTCGCGCCGTTTGTCGTTGACAAGGTCTTTGAGCAATCTATGTACGATGAGGTCGGGATACCGCCGTATTGGGCTGGTGAAATGGGTGTAGTGGACGAACGCAAGGCCGAAATGGCCGATGTTCTCATCCGAATAACGCGCCTGTTTCATGGAGCGAAGAAGTATCCTCGTTATCAGCTTCTCCTCCGGCTTGCCCCGCACCTCTTCGATAATCGCGCCCATGCGAGCCGACGAAAGGCTCTCCCCGGCTTTGACGTGTATGCCGAAGGCTTTTGCGAACTCGCCGAACGCCTTAACCTTCTCCGGGTCTGGGTTGTCGTGAACGCGGTATATCGCTGGATACTTGCGTTTGAGGAAAGTCCCCGCCACGGCTTTGTTCGCGGAAAGCATGAACTCCTCTATCAGCCTGTGCGCCACGTTGCGTTCGGCCAGAACTATGTTCTCCGGCCTGCCTGTTATATCCAGCATTATCTGCGGTTCTGGAAGGTCGAAATCTATCGCGCCGTTTTCCAGCCTGCGCCTTCGCAATATCTCCGCAAGCTCCTCCATCAGCCGGAAGTTGGCGAGAAGCCCGCTGTAACGCGACAGAAGAGCTTTATCGTCCCCCTTCAAAATTCCAGCCACTGCGGTGTATGTCATCCGCTCCACGGAACGGATGACGGATTCGTGTATCTGCGCGTCGAGCATGTCGCCGTTTTTGCTGAACGTCATGATGCAAGATAGCGTCAGCCTGTCCACTTTGGGGTTGAGCGAGCAGAGGTCGTTGGACAGCTCGAACGGAAGCATCGGTATGACCGAACCGGGGAAATAGACCGATGTGCCGCGCCGGAACGCCTCTTTGTCGAGCGCGGAATCTTCCCGGACGTAATGCGACACGTCCGCGATATGCACGCCGAGCCTGTATCCGCCGCCTTCGATCCGCTCCACGTCCACCGCGTCGTCGAAGTCTTTGGCGGTTTCCCCGTCTATCGTCACGATAGGTTTATCCCGAAGGTCGAGCCTGCCCGCATAATCCTTCGGCGAGGGGGCGCGGTGGGATTTGGCTTCATGGACGACCGCATGTGGGAAGTCCGTGCGGAGCTTTAGTTTTGCGGCGATTACCGCCACCTCCACAGCCGGGTCGTCGGCGTCGCCGATGACCTTTACTATCTTTCCAACCGGTTGTCGTGTGGCGGAAGGATATTCGGTTATCTCCACCATCACGGCCTGTCCGCTCGCCGCGTCGCCATGCTGGCCCGGCTCAATGAGGATATCGTGAGTGATGCGGCTGTCGAACGGGACGACGTATCCGGCCGAACGCGACCGCTCGAAAACGCCGGGAATTGTGTGGTGGGCGCGTTCGAGTATCTGTATCACCCTGCCTTCGCGTTTGCCATCGGATCGGCGGCCTTCGACCCTTGCGACGACACGGTCGCCGCTCATGGCTTCGCCGAACGCGCGTGGGCTTAAAAACACGTCGGCTTCATCGACGTCGTCCGGGATGACCCATCCGAATCCGTCCGGGTGGCCCTGTACCGCGCCGGTGACGAGGTTCATCTTGTTGGGCAGGCCGTATGTGGCGCCCTTGAGCCGGACGATGGAGCCGTCCTGCGTCAGGTCGCGGATGCGCTTTCGCAACCCGCTCCTGGCAGGCTCGGGCGCGCCGAGCTTTTGCAGGATAGCCCTCATGGGCATGGGATTGGTCAGGAGCTTCCTTAACTTCTCCAGTAATTCTTTGTCATGATTCGTCATCTTCACCCTTTTAAAAATTCACCAAAAATAACCTTTTACCCCGGACAGCACAAACTCCACGCCCATCGCGCTGAGGATCAACCCCATCGCCCTTGTCAACACGCGCAGACCGGTGGTTCCCAGCCAGTTGGCCATAACCTCGCTCTTCTGAAGTATGACATGGGTGAGCGCCATCGAAAGAGCCAAGGCCGCGAACAGCGCAACCCAGTCGCCCACGCCGTTAGCGCGGTTTGCGAAGACCATGACGGTTGTAATAGCCGCAGGCCCGGCGAGTACTGGAATGGCCATCGGGATTATGGAGATGTCCTCTTTTTTCTCCCCTTCCTCCCTCTCCAGCCTGGAGCTACGGTATATCAGCGCATTGCCCTCCAGCATCCTGAACGAGACCATCACCAGTATAAGCCCGCCTGAAATCATTATGGCCTGAATGGATATTCCGAAAAATTTCAGTATCGCGCTTCCCATAAACGCGACGACGACAAGGGCCACTACGGTCACTCGCACCGACCGGGCGGCCTGCCCCGCCCTCTTCTCCGCAATGTCGTCGGATGTGAGCGCAAGGAACGTCACCGCCGCCCCAAACGGGTCTATAACGGAGAACAGCGTGACGAAACAGTTAAGAAAAAACGTGAAATGCTCCGTCATATTCCTGCTTACCTGAAAGTTAGCTTCTTCATGTTATCATTCCCGCTTGCCGTTTCAACAATGGAGAGTCTTTTCGATGGCGGATATTTGCGTGAACGTGGACCATGTCGCCACAGTGCGCCAGGCCCGCAGAACTATCATGCCCGACCCGTTGGAGGCCGCCCTGCTGGCCGAGAAAGCCGGAGCGGTCGGGATAACCATCCACCTGCGCGAAGACAGGCGCCACATACAGGACGCCGACGTTTACCGCATCAAACGCGGCATTGCCACCAAACTCAACCTGGAGATGGCCGCCTCGCCGGAGATAATCGGAGTCGCGCTTGCGGTCAAACCGTTTCAGGTGACGCTCGTCCCCGAACGCAGGCGGGAGCTTACGACAGAGGGCGGGCTGGACGTGAAACGGGCCAGAGCGAAGCTAGCTGGCGTGATAGAAAAATTCCACGCTAAAAAAATTCTAGTCTCGCTCTTCATAGACCCGGAGGAGGACCAGTCGCGCGCATCTATGGATGTTGGAGCCGACGCGGTGGAGTTCAACACCGGCGCCTATTCCGAGGCGAAAACGAAACGCGCCATCCAATCGGAAATAAGACGGCTGGTTAAAGCTTGCGCCTTGACGGAGAAGATGCGGCTGGTCACCCACGCCGGGCATGGCCTTACCGTCACCAACGTCGGCCCCGTCGCTGTGATACCCAACGTGGAAGAGCTGAACATCGGCCACAGCATAGTGTCTCGCTCGATCATGATCGGGATGGAGCAAGCTGTCAGAGAGATGATCGAAGCGGCAAGGAAAGCGAGAGGCTGATTTTACGTTTTCAAATAACAGATCGAAACGGCCATATCCCGTGACGCCGTTATTTAGTGGTATCATTGGAAAATGGTCGCCGATTTAAAAATGATACCTGAGACGTCTTTGGAACAAGACGAACTTCCCGAAAGGTCGCGCAGGCTGTTTTTCGCGATTGACCCTCCGGCGGAGCTGACGCGGAAGATGGAAAACCTCGTGAGCAAGTTCGACACTCCGCCAAACTTCGTCCGGTGGGTGCGGGCGGGGAATATGCATATCACCCTCAAGTTTCTCGGCGAGGTGGACGAAACGGCCATTCCGTCAATCGTTGACGCCGCTCGCCGGGCTGTGACCCCATTTTCAGCGATGAAACTGGTCATCGAAGGATTGGGAGTCTTCCCGAACCACGAACAGCCTCAGGTTGTCTGGTTTGGAATAAAAGGCGACACCGAGCCTCTGCGCCAGATGGAACGGGCGCTTTCGTCAAGCCTGACCGCGCTTGGATTCCCGCCGGAAGACAGGCCGTTCGTCGGCCACCTTACGATAGGCAGGGTCAAAAACGCCACCGCAAGGGGGAAAATAGCCAGGCTGGTGAGACAGTACCACCGGTTTTATATCGGCGACATGGTGGCGGGCGAGGTCGCCCTTTACGAAAGCAGACTCACGATGGATGGCGCCGTTTACATGAAGCTGGAGTCGTTTCCGCTGACGGGGGAAACAATTTAGCGGGCCTGCGCCGTGGCCCCGATAAGCTTGACGAGATGGTTCTTGGACAGGCCGCCTACTTCCCTGCCCACCTCTTTACCGGACTGGAACAGGATAAACGTGGGAACCCCTTTGATGCCAAAACTCCTCGAAGTTTTCGGGGAAACGTCCACGTCCAGTTTAAGCATTGCGGTTTTTCCGCCATGTTCGCCGGCGACATCGTTGAAGACGGAGTCCGTCCGGCGGCACACCTTGCACCACGCCGCCCAGAAATAGACCAAGGCCGGTTTGTCGCCGTTTATTTTGGCCGCAAAATCGAAGTCGGTGACGCTCATGACCGAACCGCCCACAGGCTGGCTTTTCGCCGCAGACACGTTCGGCTCTTCCGGCGCGGCCTGCGCGGTGGATGCTGGTTGAGCGGATTCTACCGGAGCTGACGACTGTGGCTTGGGAGCCGGGAACGCGCCAGTCTTCAACTTTCCACGATGCTTCGCCGGGACGCCGGCCAGCGAATCGGAGAAATGCGTTTCGCCGTTCTCGTCTGTCCACTGGTAGAAATCGCCGCACATGCCGGGGCTGGCGTATAGCATGACAAAAACAAAGGCCAAAGAACCGGCGGCGGATGAACGGCGTATGGAAAAAACTTTCCCCGCAATCGCTACTGCGAGTGTTAAGCAGGACGGGATGACATGAGCCATGCGACACACCATGGTTTTAGTGATGACGAGATTATAACACTCATTTGAAAAAAGTTTTAATCAGCCTGCCTTGCGAGTCACTCCTCTATGGGAACCAGCGTCAACTCGCCGTATTTGTCCTTCATCGGCTCCTTTATCTTCAAAAGCTCGCGCCACCGGAAAATCGAGGAGGTTATCACTATCGCCGCCAGCGCCATGATTAGCGCCGAAAGCGACGCGAGCAGATAAAGTTGTTTTGGTATGAAGTTGTTGACGATGTTCAGGTATCCCGCCCATAACGTTATCACAGTCATCACGATTCCCGGCCCTGCGGTTATAAAGGCGTATTTCGCTTTGCCCATCCTGATTATCATCGTTGTGCCGACGCAAAGCGCGATGGACGCCAGAAGCTGGTTGCTCATCCCGAAGATCGGCCATATCGTGGTTATATCCCCCGTAAACACCAGGTATCCCCACGACACGGTAAAGATGAGGCTTGTTATCACGATGCCGGGCGCCCATCTTTGAACCTTGAATTGCGGAATCGCGCGCCCGATCATCTCCTGCAAAAGAAACCTGCCGATCCGTGTGCCGGTATCCACGGCGGTTAGAATGAACACCGCCTCGAACATTATGGCGAAGTGGTACCAGTAGGCCATAAGCTTGTCCATGTAGGGTATGGAAGAAAATATGTACGCCATGCCGACAGCCAGCGACACCGCTCCGCCGGGCCGCCCCTGCAGGGTTTCCCCCACCTCTTTGGAAAGCGCGGGCAGGTTGACCGGCTCCATCCCAAGCTTTGCGAAAGCCGTTGGCGAAGCGTTGATGGCGAAGTAGTCTGCCGGAAGCAGAACGCATGCGGCTGTGAGAGCCATGATAGCCACCACGCCTTCCGTAAGCATCGCGCCAAACCCCACAAAAAGGATGTCGCGCTCGCTACTTATCATTTTTGGCGACGTGCCGGAAGCAACCACGCAATGAAAACCCGACAACGCCCCGCACGCGATTGTGATGAATATGAATGGGAACACAGGCCCTGGAATTATCGGCCCGCCGCCGTGGATGAACTCGGTGATGGCTGGCATCTGTAAAACGGGCTGGATGATTAAAATCCCCCCGACAAGCATTACGATAGTCCCTATTTTGAGATAGGAGGAGAGGTAATCCCTCGGACACAGAAGCAACCATACCGGCAAGACGGACGCCGCAAAACCGTAAGCCGGGATTATCAGGGAAAGCTCTTTTTTGGAGAAGGTGAAGAATTTGGCTAGAGTGGGCGAAGCGGCCACCTCCGGGCCTGCGAGTATCGCCAGGAATAGAAGCGCCACGCCGATTGCGCTACCTCCGGCCACGTCGCCGGGCCGGATTTTATGCATCCATACACCCATAATCAGGGCGATAGGCATTGTGGAAAACACTGTGAACGATCCCCACACGCTCTCGAAAAGCGCGTTGACCACGGCTATCGAAAGCCCGGCCATGGCCAGAATGACGATAAAAAGCACGGCGACCGAAGCCACTGCCCCCGTAGTTTTACCGATCTCGACTTCGGCGATACGGGAGAGGCTATGCCCATGATGCCGGACGGAGGCGAAGAGTATGACAGTATCGTGCACCGCGCCGGCGACCACGGCGCCTATGATTATCCAGAGCGCGCCCGGCAAATAGCCGAACTGGGCCGCCAACACCGGGCCTAACAAAGGCCCTGCGGCTGATATCGCGGCGAAATGATGGCCGAAGAGGACGTAGCGGTTAGTCCTGTGATAATCGTGCCCATCGTCTAAAGTCATGGCGGGCGTAGGGCGATCCTCGTTCACCCCAAGAACTTTGTAGGCGAGGAAAAGCCCGTAAAACCTGTACGCGATGGCGAAGACACACAGGGATATGACGACCAGTACGATGGCGTTCATTTTAAACCGGTTAAATATTGAAGAAAGCCAGGGAGCCATACTGCGACGCCTTGAGCTTGATTACCATTTTCACACAATGACCCATGGCGAGCAAGTTTGACTTGGGTATACGTTTGCGATATCGTTGAAAAAGCGCAAGGGGCGTCTGTGCTTGAGCAGGCTGAGAAGGCACCCTTTGAACCTGATACGGATAATGCCGGCGAAGGGATGCGCAAAACCCCGGTTTTGGCCTCCCTCCCTTTCCGGCCCACATTGAACGCGCGTCTTGGCGTAAGGATGACAAACATGACCACACAGCTTATAGCCGCCCGCAAAGGCCGTATAACCCCCGAAATGGAAAAAGCCGCGATCAGCGAGAATGTCGAGCCGTCTTTCATCCGCGACGGGATACTCAGCGGCTCCATCGCGCTCACAAAAAATAACCGCAGGGCCATAGACGGGCTTGCCATCGGCGCGGGGCTTCGCACGAAGGTCAACGCCAACATAGGCTCGTCCGGGTACGACTCCGACGTCGCCAACGAGATGGAAAAAGTGGACGCGGCGCTGGAAGCAGGGGCGGACGCGATAATGGATCTCTCCACAGGCGGCGACATCCCGGCGATACGCAAAACAGTCCTTGAACGTTGCCCCGTCCCGCTTGGCACTGTGCCTCTCTACCAGTGCGCGGCGGAGAACGTGGCCGAGGGCAAACACCTGCTCGACCTGACGGCGGAGGATATGTTCGCGGCCATCGAGAATCATGGCAGGGACGGCGTGGATTTTATTACCGTACATTGCGGAGTGACGCTTGCGTCCGTTAAGAGGCTCAAGGACGAAGGACGCCTTTTGGATATCGTAAGCCGTGGCGGGGCCATACACGCAAAGTGGATGGAGTATCACGGCGAGGAAAACCCTCTTTACGCGAAATACGACCGGGTTGTGGAAATCGCCCGCGAATATGATATGACGTTGAGCCTTGGCGACGGACTGCGCCCCGGTTGCCTTGCCGATGCGACCGACCGTGCGCAGGTGCAGGAGACGATAATCCTGGGAGAGCTTGCCAAACGCGCGCGAAAAGCGGGCGTTCAGGTGATGATAGAAGGGCCGGGCCACATGCCGCTCGACCAGATAGAGGCCAACATAAAACTTCAAAAACGGCTCTGCGAAAACGCGCCGTTTTATGTGCTTGGGCCGCTCGTTACGGATATCGCGCCCGGTTACGACCATATCACCTCGGCGATAGGCGGCGCGATTGCGGCCTCTGCCGGCGCGGATTTCCTATGCTATGTCACGCCTGCGGAACACCTTCGCCTGCCCACTCCAGCCGATGTGCGTGAAGGCGTTATCGCGGCGCGAATAGCGGCTCACGCTGGCGATATCGCAAAGGGAGTTAAAGGAGCGAGAGACCGCGACGACAAAATGGCCCGCGCCCGCAAAGCGCTGGATTGGGAGGCGCAGTTCGACCTGGCCCTCGACCCGAAAAAGGCGCGTGAACGCAGGGCAGAGACAAAGCCGACGGATACGGACGTATGCACGATGTGCGCGTCGCTGTGTTCCATCAAGACCGGCGTGATGGCGGTTGACGGCGCAGGAAAAAGTTTATAAGAATATAACTATGAGCGCACCACAACCGAAGACGAAGGCTGTAGAGCTTTTAGATAAAATTATCGCACTTCCCTTGGACGACAGGAAAAATCCGTTCACTCTTAAGCTACTTGCGAAAGAG
>JADGAO010000046.1 GCA_015231995.1 Nitrospinota bacterium
AAAGATGGACAGGTAGCCGTAAGCGGACGCGCCCATTATCAGCGACGACAGCGACATCAGCCCCGCCGCCATCGCCATCCTGCGCCCGTCAATTTTGCCGAGCCGTTTTCTTAACATCCAGGCAAGCGCCCCCACGTTGACGAAGGCTGATATTGACGTGGCCAGGGCAAGCCCGCCATGTTTGAGCGGCCCCATTAAAACAAGGTTGAGCGCGATGTTGATCAACATGCACCAGACGGCCACTTTTGTCGGGGCTTTCGTGTCCTTTAGCGCGTAAAAAACGCCCACAACTATTTTTGTCGCCGCAAACGCCGGCAGTCCCACCGCGTAAAAGACCAGCGCGGAAATCACGCCGTACCTGGCCGCTTCGTCGAACTGGCCGCGTTCGAAAAGGACGTTGGTCATCGGGCCGGATAGCGCGATCAATCCCACCATCGCGGGAATGGCGATGAACAGAGTGAGCCGCATGGAATGGGAGAAAAGCTCCACTAGTTTTTCGCCGCCTCTGGCCGCTTCGCTGGAAAGCGAGGGAAGAGCGGCCACGCCGACGGCCACGCCGAACACGCCCAGCGGGAATTGCACCAGCCTGTTGCCGTAGTAAAGGTACGAAACGCTCCCCTCCGGCAGGAACGACGCGATGAGCGTGTCCACGAATGTGTTTATTTCCGCCACCGCCATGCCAAACGTGGCCGGAACCATTAGCGCGCCTATCCTTATAGCGTCAGCGTCCCTGAGATTGAACGACGGAACGTATTTCCAGCCCATTCTGCGAAGTTCCCAGACCTGCATTGCCAGTTGCAGAACGCCGCCGATCATCACTCCAACCGCAAGCGCAACCGTCGGCTCCGCGAACCAGTCCCGCATGGTCAGGGCGCAAGTGATTATGGCGATGTTGAGCATCGAGGGAGCCGCCGCAGGGACGAAAAACTTGCCCATCGAGTTTTGCATCGCCATCAGGACTGCGGCAAGCGACACAAAGATAAGGTATGGGAACATTATCCTTGTGAGCAGTGTGGTCAGATTGAAAGTCGGCTCGCTGGATGTGAAGCCCGGCGCAAGGGCCGTGACAACCCAGGGGGCGGTAATAACCCCCGCCACGGAAATTACGGTGAGCGCGACGCCAAGCAGTGTCACGATGTTGCAGGCCAGTTCGAACGCCCGTGGTTTTCCGCTCTTTTCGTAAACCTCGGTATAGACCGGCACGAAGGCCGCCGTCATGGCCCCTTCCGCCGTCAGCCGTCGAAGAAGGTTGGGAATGCGGAACGCCACGAAAAAAGCATCCGCCGCAGTTTTGGCCCCGAACAGGTCGGCCACCAGCATGTCGCGGGCATATCCCAACACTCTTGAGATCAGCGTGGCGGCGCTAACAACCCCGGCGGCCTTTATGATCCTCTCTTTGTGGAAGGAGGCGCCGGAGGAGCCGCCCGGGTCAGTCGCCATCAGGCGCAAACTCGGCGGTTAATCCTTCGCGGGTTTTATCGCCGATATGCTTCATCACGAACGATTTTATCTCTTCCGCGTCGGTCATCTCCAACGCCCTCTCCGCAATGGCGCGGGCGTCTTTGACGCTTATGGAGCGTATGAACTGTTTGAGACGCGGTATGGAATGGACGTCCATCGAAAGCTCCCGCAGACCGCCCATCCCAAGCAGGATGGCTACCGAAACAGGGTCGTCGGCCATCTTGCCGCATACCGACACCGAGATGCCCGCTTTCTCCGCCTCCATGATGGTCTGCGAAAGAAGCTTTAGGATGGCGGGGGAAAAAGGCTGATACAGGTACGCCACCTTCTCGTTCATCCTGTCTATCGCCAGCGTGTATTGGATAAGGTCGTTTGTGCCGATGGAAAAGAAGGAGCACAGTTTGGCCAGATGGCCCGCAAACAAGGCGGAGGACGGGGTCTCTATCATTATCCCCGTCTCTATCGCAGGGTTATACGCGATCCCCTCTCCGGCAAGCTCTCCCTTCGCTTCTTCCAGTAGCGCATTGGCCGCAATAAGCTCCTCAGGAGCCGTTATGAGCGGATACATTATCTTCAGGTTCCCGAAAGCCGAAGCCCGCAAAATCGCGCGAAGTTGGGTTTTGAAAACAGCGGGTTCGCTTAAGCAAAAGCGTATGGCTCGAAGGCCGAGGGCCGGGTTAGGCTCAGCGGCCATATCCATATAGTCGCTACCGGTGGGCAACTTGTCGCCGCCCATATCCAGAGTCCTGATAATGGCCCAATTGGATTTGACCGCTTCGGCCACCTTCCGGTAGTCTTCGAACTGCTCCTCTTCGCCGGGCCATTTGGAGCGGTGGATGAACAGATACTCCGTCCTGTACAGTCCGACGCCTTCCGCGCCATGCTCTGCGAGGTGGGCGAGGTCCTGCGACGACTCGATATTCGCCAGCACCTTCACCTTCACCCCATCCGTCGTTACGGCCTCCAGGTGTTTTTTGGCATGCACGGCCTGGTCGTAATAAAGATGCTTCTGGCGTCTCTTGTTGTACTTAACGAACTGGGCGGTCGTGGGACGCAAGACCACTTCCCCGGCGTTCCCGTCAATGATAAGAGCGTCGCCGGAACGGGTGTTAAGCGAAAGCGTTTTAAGCCCCACCACAGCGGGAATGTCCATGGACGAGGCTATTATCCCTGCGTGCGCCGTTTTGCCGCCGACGTCTATGGCGAACCCCATAACCTTGCCGGGAGTAAGCTGTATGGTGTCGGCTGGGCTGAGGTCGTGGGAGACTATTATCACCGGCTCGGTGAGGTCGTCGAGAGTCCCTCCGTCGCCCCCCTGTATCAGGTGGCGCTGTAGCCTTGTGAGAGCCTGCTCGATATCCAAAAGCCTGTCGCGGAAATACTGGTCTTTTATTTTTGAAAAACTGGTTTGATACTTTTCCAGCAGGACTTTGATGGCCCACTCCGCGTTGCACCGCCGCTCGACCATGATGTTCTTAACATCGCTGAGCACAGACGGGTCGTTTAGTATCTGGAAATGCGTGTCGAAAACCAGGGACGGGATGTCTTCCCCGGATTCGGAGCGCGACCGGTCGGCGATTTCCCGTATTTCGCTCCGGCAACTCTCGGCGGCTTCGTAGAACCTTTCGATCTCCGCGTCCAGTTCGTCCTCCGGCACCGATTGCTCCAGCACGCAGATCATGTGCCGGTCGAGGACATAGGCCTTGCCGATGATTATGCCGGTGGAGGCGGGGATACCGACGAAAACGTTGTCCTCTATTTCTGGCTCGCTCACAGTCATTTCTCCTCGCCGAATTTTGCGGCCACCAGAGCCGCTATCTCGTCGGCGGCCTCCAGTTCATCCTCGCCCTCCGCCATCAACAACAGGGTGTCGCCCTTTCCGGCGCACAGGGACAGTATGTCCGTGACCAGTTTTAAGTCGGCCGAAACGCCGTTATTCTCCATACAGACCCTGGATTTGAACCGCATGGCCGTTTTCGCAAGCGTGAACGCGGGCCTTGCGTGAAGCCCCCACTCGTTGACGAGCGTCACTTCGCGTTTGGTCATTTCCCGCCGGAGAGCACCTCGGAGGCGACGAAGATGTTATTCCTTCCGTAGTCTCTGAGTTTCTGGGCTTTTTCTTTGAGCGTAAGCGACTCATCCATCATCGCCGCGTGTATCAAGATCGGGAGGTTCACGCCCGCCACTATCTCCAGTTTTTTTTCGTCCATCAGCGACATGGCGATGTTGGAGGGAGCGCCTCCGAAAAGGTCGGTAAGCGCGATGACCCCCTTGTCGGTCATTATCTCGTCTATGGCGGCGGTTATTATCTCCCTGGCTTTATCCATGTCAACGGCATGGTCTATCGCGACGGCTTTGAAGCCTGTCTGCTTGCCCGCGATGAACTCCAGCGTCTGCAACATCTCGAACGCCAGCGCGCCATGCGCGATGATAAGGTAACCGGTCTTCGGGGTGGCGACCGATCCGGTCATCGGGCGAGCCCGCTTGCGGAAAAGCGGCCCTGCGTCTGGTCAACCAAGTTTTTCATCCTCCTCCGCTATGATGAAACTCATCTCGCCGGCGTTACCGGCGCCCTCTATCCTTTCCAGGAAGCCGGGGCTTCTTAAAAGGCGCGAAACCCTCGCAAGGGCCTTTAAGCTCTCTCCAGCAGTTTTTTCCGCCGCGACGAGCATGAAAACAAGTCTGACAGGTTTGCCGTCCATTGCGGAATATTCTATCCCATCCCTGGAAAGACCGAACGCGCCTGTCAACGATGTGGCCAGCGGCGTCCTGGCGTGGGGGATGGCGATCTGGTCGCCGATCCCCGTGGAGCCGAGCGATTCCCTTTTCATCATCGCGTCGAATACGGCCCCAGCGTCGCCCACGTCGCCGTTACCGGCCAGAAGAACGCAAAGCTCCATCAAGGCGGCGCCTTTTTCGTCCGATTTGAAGGAGGACAGGATGTGGTCCCTTCCTAAAAAATCGGATATGCGCACCAAGCGCCGCTTTCCGGTCTGGTTCCCTTACGCCTCGCCCATCCCTATGCGCTCGGCAGACCCCTCTTTTTTCCTGTCCTGTTTTTTCCCTTTGAACTTCTTGGCCTGGCGGTCCACCTTGTCCATCACGCCGTCTATGGCCGCATACATGTTCTCGTCTTTCTCCACGCCGTGAAGGTCTACGCCGTTGGCGTGTATCGTCACTTCGGCGATGTGCGTGAGTTTCTCGACTTTCAGGATCACATGCGCGTTCAAAGTGGTGTTCAGGTATTTGCGCACCTTGCCCACTTTCTCCTCAGTGTATTCCTTAAGCGCCGGTGTGACTTCTATGTTGTGGCCTGTTATGGTGATCTGCATGGCTTAAATCCTCCTGTTTTACGCGATCAGTACACAATCTTCTTGCGCTTGGACGTGGAAGATATCTTCAACTCCTTGCGATACTTGGTTACGGTCCGCCGGGCTATCTTTACGTCCTTGGCCTCCAACAGCTTGACTATCTGGTCGTCCGTCAGGGGTTTGGCCTGATCCTCTTCTTTGATAAGCTTCCTTATCATTTCCTTGACGCGCACCGACGACATATCGTTGCCCAGGAACGAACCTACCGACGAATGGAAAAAATATTTCAGCTCGAAAAGCCCCTGGGGCGTGTGGATGTACTTGTTTGTCGTCACCCTGCTGATCGTGGACTCGTGCATTCCGATGTCTTCGGCCACGTCTTTGAGTATAAGGGGTTTCAAATAATGAATCCCTTTATCCAAAAACTCTCTCTGGAACTTGACGATGGACCTGCCTACTTTGAGCATCGTCTGCCGTCTTTGTTCTATGCTCTTTATAAGCCAGAGGGCGGAGCGGAACTTGTTTTCCACATACTCGCGGGTGTTCTTGTTGTCTTCGTCCTTGTTTTTGAGGATTGAATGGTAATAAGGGTTTATCCGAAGCCTCGGTATCCCCTCGTCGTTGAGATATATCTGGTAATCGTCGTCTATCTTCACTACGAACATGTCCGGGGTTATGTAGCGCGTCTCCTCCGGGTTAAACTGCAGGCCGGGTTTGGGGTCGAACTCCCTGAGCGCGCGCACGGCGTCTATAACGTCATCAACCTCCACTCCTTCCGCTTTGGCGATGCGGGGGAAGTTGCGTTCGTCAAGGCTCTCCAGATGGTTCGCTATCAGCTTTTCCACCAGGGTTCCCCGAAGGTGGTTGGCCCGCATCTGGATTGAGAGGCATTCTTTAAGGTTGCGCGCGCCCACGCCGGGCGGGTCCAGGCTCTGAATAAGCGTCAGCGCGTCTTCCATGTCATCCACGCTCACTCCGGCCTCCGCCGCCAAAGGCTCGATATCGCTTTCCAAATAGCCTTCGTCGTTGATGTTGCCGATGATGACGGATCCCAGCCGTTTTTCCTCTTCGGTGTAGGCCGAGCAGTTCAACTGCCACATCAGATGCTCTTCCAGCCCGTCTTTCTGGCGGAGGGTGTTTTCCAGGCTCGGCCTCTCCACATAACCCTCGCCCGTGCTCCCCTCGTAAAGGTCGGACTGGATGTAAGCGTCCCAATCCACTTCGCTCTGTGGTTGCGGAACCTCTTCTTTTTCGAAAGCGGCCTGCTCTTCGTAAACCGTCTCTTCGCGGCTGTTCGAAGGCGGCTCTTCCTGCGTCGGCGTGTTGGAAAGGGCGGCTTCCTCTTCCTCCACCTGCTCGACCTCGGCCTCGACATTTTCGTCAAGTAGCGGATTTTCTTCGAGTTCCGCCCGTATAGCCTGGACAAGCTCAAGCCGTGTCATGGGTAAAAGCTTTATGGCCTGTTGCAACATCGGCGTCATCACCAGACGTTGCGACATGCGCATCTGAAGCTTCATCTCGATACCCATCAGGCAACCCCTCTCATCCTATCCTTACGGATTGGATGTTGATTTATTTTGACTTTCAACGTTCAAAGATACCCATCAAACAATGTGCCATTTCCCCCTGATGGCTATTTTAACGAAAAATTCCGTCCAAGATAGATATTTTTCGCTTGTTCGCTTTTCGCTATCGTCTCGGAGGTGCCTTCTTCTATTATTTTACCCTCATTTAAAATATACGCCCTATCCGTAATTTCGAGGGTGTCCCGGACGTTATGATCCGTTATAAGTATTCCAATACCCCTGTCCCTTAATCTTAACACCAAATCCTGGATGTCCGTGACGGCGATGGGATCGATCCCTGCGAACGGTTCGTCGAGCAATATGAACGAGGGATGGGAGCATAAGCACCTGGCTATCTCCAGCCTTCTGCGCTCGCCGCCGGACAGGGAAAGCGCCATGTGGTCGGCAAGGTGGAGTATGCCGAATTCGTCGAGCAACTCCTTTGCCTTCGTTTCCCTTTCCCTGCGGGTGTGGTTGAGGGTCTCCAGTATCGCCATGACGTTTTCGTAAACGGTGAGTTTCCTGAAAATGGAAGGCTCCTGCGGCAGATAGCTTATTCCCGTCCTCGCCCTTTTGTACATCGGCATATGCGTGATGTCCGTATCGTCGAGAGTCACGGAACCATCGTCGGCCCTGGTAAGGCCCACGACCATATAGAATGTCGTTGTTTTTCCCGCGCCGTTGGGGCCGAGCAGACCCACTATCTCCCTATTGGTCATAGAGACGCAGACTCCGTCCACGACCTTTCTTCCCTTGTAGGATTTGGAAAGGTTTACCGCTTTCAACGTCCGCAGTTGTGTCATTTTCACTTTTTCACGGAAGGCGGCGCGGCGGCGGAAGGCTCCGGGGTTTTGTCCTTTTCCTGTTTTGGGAAAAGGGTGATTGCCGCAGGCTGGCTTTGGCCGCTTGTGATCTCCATGTCCTCCAGTCCGAAACGGTAGACGACCTTCTCGCCGGTCGCCACATTCTTTCCCTGTGTCAATACCGGATCCCCGGTGAGAACCAATGTCTGGGTGTCGCCATAATAAACGGCTTTCTTTCCGGTGGCGATTTTGTCTTTGTGCGTGATCCGCACCGAGCCGATGGCTTCCATTTCCCGAAGGTTTTCCTGCGTCTTGTCGGAGAAGACATGCATCTCGTCCGCTTCCACCTTCAGCTTGCCCTTAATCGCCACAACCGACCCGTAAAAGGATATCTTGCTCGATTTTTTCTCCGAAACCATCCGTTGCGACGTGATATTGAGCGGGGCGTTTTTATCCTCCTGCTCTTCGTCGAGCATTGCGGGCAGTTGGCTCTGCTCTTTTTTCTTCTCGGGCGACACTGCGGGCTTGGAGGCGGTGGCCTTTTTGGGTTTGGAGCCGGCGGACTTTTCGCTAGCCGCAAAAGCCCAGTTCGTCGCAACAGCGGCGACAATAAACACTGTGAACAATAGACGGATCGTCATTTTCATTTCTTCACCGGTAAAATCGCCACGTTCACGCCGGAGAGTATCTCTACCATCTCGTCATCCAGGCGCGCAATCAGGCCTTTTCCGCGCAAAGTAAAACCCTCCCCGAACACCCGCACCGGATCGTCCGTCCTTATTTCCCTCGCCGAGTTTTTCCATGTAAAGCTGTCCGTCATCAAAGCCCTTCCTGTATTGTCCCGCACCAGCGTCCCGCCCGACGCGGTGATATCGTTAGTAGCGTTGATCAACACTCCTTTTTGAGCGCTCAACGTAACTTCGCCAGCCTCTTTCGAATACGACACTATGGTGAATTTCTCCAGGTCAATCCGCGATTCGTCAAGGGCTATCACAGCCGTTTCAGCCCACAAATCCATTTCTTTCGCGTTGCTCTTCTTCTGCGTCAGGCGTATCCCGTTAAGCTTCATCACGTCGCCCTGCTTACCGGCTTTCTCCTCGGCTCCCTTAGGCTCCGCGCCTGGCATAAACAAGCCCATGAAAACGAGGGCGGCGAGGAAAGCTACGGCAAGCAGGATAAAAACAGATTTCATAAAGATTTAACGGTCAAAACGTCTCCGATAGCAATGCCTCCCAAGCTCAAGATCGCTTTCCGGTTATGCGCCGAAGAAGTTTTTTAACGAAGGTCGGCATATCTTCCTCGGCGGTATCCGCCATTCTCTTCACTTTATCATATTGGTGCGCTTCGTTGCCCTGCCAGACCATTTCCAGCCTGCGAATATCGCGCATGGCTACATGGGCATAGTTTATAGGCGAAGCCCAATAACATGACTGACAGATCGTGGGATCGCGTTTATCGATCCAGTTTGGGCAGTGTTCGCATGACCATGATTTCGCGCGGTTACAGGATGAGCACACGAGCATATAATGATCGGGATTCCTGTTTGGGAGGAGATCGTCACCCGCAATTTCATAAGGGACTCGATGGTCAATTTGCAGGTAACGCTCCTCAAATAAAGCGGAGCAGATGCGGCATTGCTCACCGTGTTTTTCTACTAAGTCCTTCTTGAATTGTTTTGAGAATGCCTGCCGTCCTTTGAGCTTATCCGCCCGAAAGTCTTCCCACTTGGCAAAACGGTATGCGCCTATTGATCTGCCCGTTGAGTCCTTCACGTTAAATGTTTCAAGGGGTATTCCTTGTTCCCGAACATCGCGCGCCGCCCTTGGCGGATGATTGTAGCCGTACTTTTCTTTCAGTTCTTCGGTGGTGATAAGGCCATGTTCGATGATATGCCCAATAACGGTTCGAGCGCGTTTCGCCACTACAGACCGCAATATTCGCATGATGTTTTCGGGTATGCTCTTCTTCGGCGTCATGGCGGGCTTTCAGAATAAGGACAATTCGGCCTGCGTCACGGGCTGGCTTTTCATGATTCGGGGTTCTCCAATACGCTTGACCAGCGCAGGGGAAATATAGAGCGATTCGACTGTTTCCACGTTTCTGCCAAGCAAAGTCGCCTGCGATGAAACGCCCGCAGACACTTCGATATGATTCAGATTAAGACTGCTTGGCAACGTGTTTCCATACATTTTGTCGCCTGCTCGTCCGTCATAGCTGACGATGAAAGAAAGGCGCCTGCGATTCATGTCCTCCAAGGCTTCCACAAATCCATCAAAGGGCAAACCTTCAAAGTATCTGTTATCCCTTCCGCCGCAGACCCCTTGATATGGAGGATCCATATAAATAACGTCTGTGGAGTTGGCGTTAATAATCGCTTTCTGGAAATCACCATACCGAACCACTGTGATGCCATGAAACAGGCGGGACGCGCCCAATATATGCTTCGCAACCGTTTCAGGTTTCGCTCCCCTTCGCCGGTTATCCGGGCTTTGGTTAAACTCCCCATTGGCGTTGTATCGGACAGACGCCTTTACGCATCTGGCAAGAAGGTAGAGCAGGTAATCGGGATCATGGCTCTTGTTGAATTCGCCTCTGATGTGGTCGTAGTATTGCCTTTCATCGCCACTCTGATCATTCCACAACCGCTTATATGTGGCGATGAGATCATTAGGGTTATTAATAATGCGGCTCCACAGCCTCATCAAAGGTTCATTGGCGTCGTTCAGAACAATCTGGTTGACCATTCCATTTGCCGCCGCCGCAATGGAAACGGCGGCAGAACCAGCAAAAGGCTCAAATAATCGCACCTTTTCTTTCGGGAAAAGGGGCAGGATTTTCTGCGCCAAACCGCGCTTGCTCCCTTGATATGGGATTGGGTGAGGAAGGACTCTGCCAGTAATCATAGGTTGTTGTAACGTTCCAGAGGATGCGGTATTTTCATTTTTGCGCTATCCACCCGCCTTATTCCAATTCCTAGGCCACCGCGCTTTTCATCTTCTCAATGATGTCTACGCGTGCGGTGACGGATATTTCCCTTTCGGTTTCCGAGACGTCATCAATTCTTATCAGGATGGCCTCGTTTCTCATTTCCGCCGGTAGCCTGTCCGCCCATTCCACGACGGTGACGCGCCGATGGCTTGTCTCATCGAGAAGAACGATTGTCTCAAGTTCTTCCGGCGTTTTCAACCTGTACAGGTCGGCGTGGCGCAGGGGGATGGGGCCTGGATAATCGTAGGTCAGGATGAACGTGGGGGAACGAGCGGGAACGTCCAATCCCGTGACGCCTCGTATCAACCCTCTCGCAAGAACCGTTTTGCCTGCGCCAAGGTCTCCTTCCAGCGCGACAAGGTCGCCGGGTTGCAGGGCTTTTCCCAGTTTTTCGCCGATAAGCTCCGTCATCTCTGGAGAGTGGGTATGCAGGACTATCTTGTCGCCAACCTTTGTCAATCCGGGGACCCCTTAAACCGCGCCCGGAGTTTTTTCAACTGCCGCAGTTGGAACAATTATGGAAAACGACGTGCCCACGCCCGGCTCGCTTTGCACAGAAATACTCCCGCCGTGCGCTTCCATCGCCATTTTGCAGAAGGTCAACCCAAGCCCGGTGGAATATTTGACGGGGCGCATGTCGTCGGCCTGATAGAACTTCTCGAACACCTTGTCGAGATACTCCTTCTGGATGCCGGCTCCGTTGTCGGCAACCGTCACGCTAAATCCATTCTCCCCCAGCCGAGAAACGCAGACCTTTATCTCGCCGCCGTCTCCGGTGTGGTTGTTGGCGTTTGAAAGAAGGTTCCATATCACGCGCGATATGATCCGCTCGTCCACCATCGCCGTCAACGTTTCCGTCTCCGGTTCGAATTTCACGGTTTTATTCGCGCGCGAGGCGGAAGCCTGCGTCTTGAGCGCGGCCTTACGCGCAAGTGTTACGATATTCGTCTCGACTTTCTGGATAACGAACCTCCCCTCCTCCATCTTGTTGAGGTCGAGAATGCTCATTATCATCTCCAGCAGTTCTTCCGAAGAGCTTTCCGCAACGTCCAGAAGCTCCATCGCGAAATCGCCAGAGACATATTCGCGCAATACGCTAAGGTTGGACATGATATCCCCGGCTGGCCCTTTAAGGTCGTGTACCAACATGTTAATCATTGTGTCTTTGAACGCCTGCAGATCGCGAAGTTTTAAGTTTGCGTTCTTGAGCCTGTCGCGTTCATTATGCACTTCGGCGGAGAGCAGGGCAGTTATTATCACGCCGGAGATCACAGAGAACATGGATTCGTCGTCTTCGGAGAACTTGGCTTTGTCCAGTTTGTCAGTGATGTTGATAACCCCTATGACCGATCCCTGGAAGCTGATTGGAATGGTCAAAAGATGCGGGCTTTTGTATCCCCTGATTCCTTCAGACGGCTCTACGCCGGTGAAATCCCTGTTCTCGCCACGGACGACATTGTTCTGGCGGATGGATATGGACGCTATGGAGCCAGAGTCCAGGCTCTGTGTCATCCCGATGATGTCCGGGTTTGTGGCCGCACGGACGACAAGGGCGCCGTCGTCATTGAGTAACATTATGGAGCCTCTGGAGGCATTCATCGCTTCCAGCGTTATTTTCAACGCCTCGCCGAGGTTTTCGTCCAGAGTCCGCTTCGCCGAAGATGCGACCTCCGCCGTTTTGGTGACTGTCTGGAGGAGAAGCAGTTTTCTTCGGGCGCTTTCCAGCTCAATAGCATTTTGGATGTTTTCCATAAAAAGATGGAACATCGGTTCGGAAACGGTTTTCCACAAGCTGTCGTCTCTGGGAGCCGGGCATATAGGCCCTTTGCACATGATTTCCAAAGTCCGCCCGCCAGCCCCTCTCAATATAATCATTGGAACGCCGTCGAGCTTGTCCACCATCTTCTGCATCGCGCCCGGCTCCGCCATTTCCGAAAGCTCGGCGTCTATGACCAGCAGGTCAACAGGTGACATGGAATGTATGGCCAAGGCTTCCGGTACGCTTCGCAATCCAAGGCTCTCCCATCCCTCCGTCGCAATCAGGGCTTCCAGGCGCGAGGAGATGGCGCGATCTACGGTGATCCAGACTGCTTTCAAACGCTTTGCCATTGGAAATAACTCGCTTTGATGGCCACGGGCCTTGTCGAAAAATCCTCGGTGTTTTAATATCGTTAAATGATTGTAATGCCGGGCGATAAAACACTCAACGCAATTCTTGTCCGCCACGGTGAAACGGAGGCGAATAAAGACGGGATAGCGCAAGGCCAGACGGATACGCCGCTGACAGGCGAAGGTGTTGCGTCCACGCTCAGGAAGGCCGCGAAACTCGCCAGGTTTGCGTTTTCCGCGATTTATTCGAGCGACCTTCAACGCGCAGTGACCACTGCGGAGCTTCTTAAAAAAGCCATAGGTTTCTCAAAGCCGGTTTCCCTCTCTTCCGACCTGCGGGAGATTGATTTCGGCGCTCTATCAGGAAAATCCAGGGAAGAGATTATGCCAATCGTCCGCCATCACAAGGCCGATCCATCGCTCCGATATCCGGGTGGGGAGGGCGGAGCCGATCTGATTGCGAGAACGGAACGTTTCTTTGCGGAAGCTCGCGTCCGGCATGTGGGGGAATCTATTCTTGTGGTGACCCACTACGGCGTGATGGAGACTGTCGCAAAACGCTTCGCAGGTTTTCCCCCGGACGAACCTGTTGTCATCGGATCCGACGATGTGTGGCTGTTGGAGTTGGGAGATGGTGGAGCAAGATTTGAAACGGCGCTGTGATTGCAACCTCATCCGCCTTGCCCGCTAATATCCAAATATGTTACAAATCTGCATGAAGCCTCAAGGAGCGGATCATGAACGACGAAGATTTCAGAGACGATCACGAATTTGAGGATATCGACAAGGACCAACTCGACGCGTTCGAGCGGGAACTTAACGATGAATCAAAAAAGAAGAAAAAGAAACTTTACCTCGTCGCAGGCGGGACTGTGGTCTGCGCCGGGGCGCTACTTTTTTTCAGCGGATGGATGGATCAGCAGGAGACGGTAAAACGTCCAGTTCCGGTGAAAGCCTCCGCCACGGCTACGGCAGAGAAGGCTCCAGACGCCAAAGCCGCCGACGCTAAAGCTCCCGCGCCCAAAGCTATGGAGGCAAAACCACAGGCTGTCAAAACAGATGCGGAGATGGAAGCGGCCCAGCAGAAGAATGTCGTGGAGACGGACTCCAGGGCTCCCGGAGCCGTGGCCGAGGCTTTGCCTTCGCCCGAAGCCAAACCGGCTGGAGGTAAGGATCAAAAAGGCGTGGCGAAACCGGCTTCTCCGGCAGACCCGAAGGCTGTTCACTCCCCATCAACGGCCTCATCAGGGTTTATTGTGCAGGCAGTGGCGACATCGGACGCAGACCGGGCCATTTCCGCGCGTGACGACCTCGTCGCCAAAGGTTACAAAAGCTGGATATCCATCGGCAAGGTAAAGGAGAGCGTTTTTGTGGTGGAGGCCGGGGAGTTCGCTTCCATTAAAGACTCTGCGCCTCAAAAGGAAAAACTCGAGAAGGCCGGATTCGAAATACGCATGACCCAGTCCGGGGCGAAAACGTCGCTTGTCGCCGGAATGTTTCAGGACAAGGCCGGGGCCGACGCAGTGGCGGCGCGGCTGAAAACCGCTGGGTTCGCCTCAAAGGTCGTCAACAGAAAAGAGCCTTCCGATCTGTACCTTGTGCGCGTGGGGCCTTACCATTCCGCTGACGAGGCGAAGAAGGCTGGCGACACTATCAAGACCGCCGGGTATAACCCGCTCAGCGTGGCGCAGTGATCTGGCTAATATGCTGACTGCGCGGGTAGCGTTAATCTCGACGGTAGCCTGTCTGACGGTTTTTTCCGCGTCAAACATCGCCATCGCTGTAGAGTTCGCCGATACCGGGAAGATCGAATCCGCCGTCGTGTTCAAGGATCGCGCCCTGGTCAAACGCTCCGTGAAGCTGGAGTTCGAACAGGGTTCGAACACGCTACTTATAAGCGGCATACCAGCCAGCGCGGATGAGCGGACGGCGCGTATCTCCGGCTCCGCGACAAGCCCGATGACGATAGTGGGAGTTCGTTTCGCGCCGGTGGAGCTTTCCAAACCAGCCGACCCTAAAGAGGCTGTAGTCACCGAGAAAATCGAGAAGCTTCAACGGGACATAAAAAAACTGGACTACAAAATAAACGCCCGCAAGGAACAGCTCGGTTTCATCGAGAGGCTGACGGGCGGTGAAAAGAAATCGGGATCGCAGATTCCGCTTCACAGGCCGGGAATGCAGGATATGGAAAAGCTGATGGATTTCATCTATACGCGGGGGACTGAAGCTGGCGCGGCCATTTTCGACGCGCAAATGGAACAGGAAAAGGCCAAAAAAGAGATCGAGAGACTCCAGCGCGAGCTTTCGCACATGCGCTCGCGGCAGTCGAAGGGGTATAAAAACATCATCGTGGAGTTCCGGGCGGACGCAAAAGGCAAAGGGACGTTCACCGCCGAGATGATCATTCCCGACGCCGGTTGGGAGCCGTTTTACACGGCGAAGGCGGACGCCGCCAAAAACGAGATTCGCGTTTCGTTCTCCGCTCTCGTTCGCCAGCGGACTGGAGAGGATTGGGACGGCGTGAAGCTGACGCTTTCCACAGCCAGCCCCGGTATGTGGATGAGCGCGCCGGAGATACAGCCGTGGATAATTTTCCCTTTGCAACCTGTCACGCCAAGAAGCAGGCAACTTTCTGCGCCTGCCCCCGCTTTCGCCCCGCAAGCGATTCAGGATCAGGCATCAGTGAAATCGAAAGCCGAGGGAGTGATGGAGCAAGAGGCTCCCGCCACAGTGGAATACGCCGCGTCAACACGCGATGTGACGGCGACATCTTTCGAAGCCCCCGGCAGGGCCGCTGTTAAATCCGGCGGTGAGAAGACACGGGTGAGCGTGGCGGAGATTCCATTTAAGGCGGAGTGGTCGTATTACGCGGTTCCGAAACTTTACCCGCGAGTCTATCTGCGCGGCAAATTCGTAAACACCACGGAAACGGCTTTGCCCGCCGGAGAGGTTCAGGCGCTGGCTGGCGACAGTTTCGCCGGGATGGGCTGGATGAAACCGGTCGCGCCCGGACAGGAAACGACGATGGATTTCGGCGTGGACGAAGGCTTCAAACTGGAACGCAAACTCGTCAAAAAAGAGACGGGCCGCGAAGGGATGATGTCCAAACGCAACTCCGTCCGCTATATTTATGAGACGACTATCGAAAACCACAAACAGGTTCCCATAACTGTGGAGCTTGCGGATCAGCTCCCGCTACCGTCGGACGAAGCTATCAAGCTAGAAGACTCCGTTCTAAAACCAAAGCCCGACAAACGGGACGAACGCAACATCTTGACGTGGAACGTGGCTCTTGCGCCCAACGAGAAAAAGATGGTGAGAATGGAGTTTACCGTCGAGTATCCCAGGGAGATGAACATAGCGGGACTTTTTGAGTGAGAGCGTAACGGAGCTTTGTTAATAGAGCTCCATCATGTTCTTCCGCTTCTCAGGATATCCCAGAATTCTCTTGGAGTCAGTATTTTCACTTTCGCAAAGCTCTTTAACACCAACAAATCATCGTCGCCGGTTATGATAATATCGGCTCCGCCGCTCAATGCCGTTCCGATTATCTTGATATCGTCTTTATCCCGGCATTCAGGAATTTTGACCAATTCAGGCTCGAATATTTCCGATATCTCCCGCAGATAGTTTATCGCGGAGTATGTGACGCTTCTCGGCAGACGGATTTTCTTCGCAAGATTCCTTTCAACCTCGGAAAGGATGTGTTCGCTCATTACTATGGTATGGTTGGCAAGGCACACCTCGTACACCTCGGCGCACAGCCCTCTGGCCGCGAAAGCGGCGATAATGACGTTCGTATCGAGGACTACCCTCACGAGATGGCCTTGAAAACGTCCTCATCCGTAATCAATCCCTGCGCCTCGGCGAACGGCAGGATATGTTTTCTTATCTGGCGGAAACGTTTGAGGGCAAGGTAATGCGCGACTGCATCCCTTATGATCTCGCTCTTCGAGGTTTTTTCCGCCTTGACCGCTATCGCAAGCTCCTTACGCAATTTTTCTGGAAGTCTTATAGTGATGGTTTCTTTCATATCCATCGTCTCCTTGTGTAAGACAATGTAGCACGGTTGGTGAGGTTAGTCAAATCCTTCCTTCCGGGGCGCATTGCCTCATATTAAATGTAACCGAAGGGATAGGCGAAAATGAATCGATGCC
>JADGAO010000047.1 GCA_015231995.1 Nitrospinota bacterium
AAACCTTGCTGTAGAGGCGTGCCGGGAGCGCCCCGCTCTGAATAGAGCGATTCGAACTGGGCGGCAAGCGGGGCGATGTCGAGGAAGTCGTTGATTTTCCGGAAGGGGTGGTCTTTGCGCAGGAGCGAATCGGCGGTGATGTTGGTGAGCATTAGTTGTCCTTTTTTCGCGATAGTCATTGTGGATTAATATTACTATATAGTAATATTTATACAACGGTTGTTTTGAATTATTTGAGGCGGATTTGGCGACAGGCCCACTATGCGATCGCCGATGGTGTGGGCGAGATACTGCGCAGACACGGCTCGTATACTAAAGAGCCAAACGTAAGGCAACGGACATTACCGCAACTAGCTTTGCTGTAGGGGAAAATAATTTCGGGGAAACTCCTGCCGGATTTCAATTGACACGGACGGGTTTAAAAGACGATAATTTTTGATTTTAACGGAATTTTGGAGATATCTGGAAGTGCCTAATCATAAGTCCGCCGAGAAAAGGGCGAGGCAGAACGTAAAACGCAAGCTCCGCAACACGGCTATTCGCTCCACGGTCCGCACCGTTGTCAAGAAAACGCGGGAGACCATAAGCGAAGGCAAAAAAGACGAGGCCCAGACAGCCCTGAAGGAGGCGTCCAAAGCCCTTCTCACGTCGGTCACCAAAGGCGTCTTGCACAAGAACAGCGCCGCCCGCAAACAGTCGCGCCTGGCGAAGGCCGTCAACAAACTGGGCAAATAAGCCCTGTTTTCCCCATCGTAACGATGGGGTTGCGACCCGGCCGCCGTTTTGCGTCATGGCCGGGTGACGGGATAGCTGTTCTGCCCGCCCGGTTTAACGGCGGGGTTCCCGGCCAATGCTGTCATTATCATCGCCGTCAACGCCACCGCCGGGTTCACCCCGGCCTTCATCTGGCTCATGCTGGCCTCCAGGGTAGCGCGCAAAGCCGTCTTCACATCTTTTGACGACCATTTGTCCGCGTCGGCCCATATGTCCTTTAGCTTGAACGAAGGCTGGCCCAACGCTTCGGCGTAGGACTCGAACGATCCGCGCCTGCGTTTAAACTCCTGCGCGGCGCCTATTTTCATAATTTCGCCAGTCAACACTTTAAGAATCATTTGCGAAGGCTCGTTTTGAGCCATCAGGCTATCGAGGGCAAGAATGGATCCCGCAAGATTCCTTCTCCTGAAAAGGGCGAGGAAATCCCAGACGGATTTGGAGCGATGGTCGCCCACTAGCTCCTCCACCATCGCAAGCGTGACATCGTTCCCCTCTCCGGCGTATAACGACACTTTTTCTATTTCCCCGGTCAACCTGTCCATGTCGTTGTCCGCAAGCTCGACAAGCTTCTGCGCGGCCTCCATCCCTATCTGGCAAGATCGTTCGCGGAAACGTGATTGCGCCCATTTGGCCAGGTCGTCCCCTCTTAAAGGAGCGAATTTCACGGCGACGCCTTTTTCCGAAAAAGCGGTCGCCAACGGGGATTTGTCAAAACCTTCCGCCGTCTTCTTTTCCCATCCGTGAGAGGAAACGGTGACGATGAGCGTGCATTGGGGGTTGGGGTTTTTCGCGTAGGCCGAGAGCGCTTCCGCATCATCTTTTTTGGGCGGCGACTCCAGCGTTCCCACCCAGACGACTTTGCCACCGCCGAACATCGAGACAGTGTTCAACTGGGCCGCCACCTCCGACGCGGTGGTTTCGTCCGCCCCGCTTCCCAGGCGGTTATAGCGGAAATAGTTTTCCTCCCCGCCGGCCTGGGAGATGAAAAGGTCTTTTAATTTTGTGGCGGCGTCATTGAGCCGTTGAGTCTCCGGCCCGAAAAGAAAATAGAGAGGCGATCTTCCCTGTTTCCCGCCTAGAATCTGCGAGACGAAAGCCGACGAAGTGAGCAATGCCATGGGAAACGCTACCCCGGCCGTTTAGCGGCCCTGAGCCAGCCTGTCAATGAGGTATCGGGGCAGGCCCACGGCCTCCATCTTTTTTTGCACGGCGGGAATGTCGTATGGTACGCGGTGGTATTCGACGGTACTCGAGTTCGAATCGTAAAGAACCCAACATGCGTTCACGTTGGTGTCCCGTGGTTGGCCCACCGATCCGACGTTGACGATATATTTTTTGTCGGGATGAAACTGGAATTTTTGTTCGCGGTAAACCTTGACGCTGGCGGAGTCCGCGTATTCGATTATCATCGGCTGGTGGGAGTGGCCGATAAAACACAACTGGCTTTCGATGCTAGAGTAGTTCTCGAGAGCCTCCTTGTGCGACATGATGTAACGCCACTCTTCGGGATTGAACGGCGTGGAGTGCGCCACCTGAAAACCGTCGAAAAAGCCGGAAGCCTTGGTGCGGAGCAGGAAATCCTTGTTGTCGTCGCGCAGGACTTTGATTGTCCAGTCCACCGCCGCCTTTGCGAACGGGTTGAAATAATCGTCGGGGGTTTTGCCGACAACCGCCCAGTCGTGGTTGCCGCCGAGCGAGACGTCGGTCACCTGTAGCAGTTTATCAATGCATTCGTTGGGGTTCGGCCCATAGCCCACGATATCGCCGAGAAATAGAACGCGGTCAGGCTTTTCCCGCTCCGTGTCCGCCATGACGGCCTCGAAAGCTTCGATATTTGAATGGATATCCGATATGAACGCGTAACGCATCAAATAATCCCGTTGTTTCCGTTAATCTTAGGTTAGCGCCAAACTGAAACATTGTACAACGCTTCGGGGGGAATGATTCGTTAAAAAGGCGATTCAACAATATCGTCACAAAACATTCTTTGGATAGATTCTTCACGGAGTTTACCCTGAGTCCTTTGAAGGGTTCAGGATGACAATATTTTTGTCATCCTGAGGGAGGCCCTGCGACCGAAGGATCAAAGTAGAATAAATTATTCTTTAGATGGATTCTTCGCTCCGCTTAGAATGACGCGCCGTTGTCATCCTGAGGGAGGCTCTGCGACTGAAGGATCAAACTAAAATAAAACATTCTTTGGATAGATATTTAGCGTTGCTCAGAATGACAATCTCCGATGGATTCTTCACTCTGTTCAGAATGACAATGATCGTGCTTTTAGAATCACCAGCTTTTCACCTGATAAACATCGCATCACCATAGCTGAAAAACCGGTATTCCTTCCGCACCGCCTCTTCATACGCCGACAACGCCAACTCCCGCCCGGCAAAAGCGTATACGAGAATCAATAGCGTTGATTTGGGCAGGTGGAAGTTTGTGAGCAGTGCGTCCACTACCTTGAACCTGTAACCGGGTTTTATGAACAGACTTGTCTCGCCGGAGCATGGACGAACAACCCCATCCTCATCCGCCACGGATTCCAGACATCTTGTGACGGTGCTACCGACGGCGACAACGCGCCTTCCCTCTTTCTTCGCAAGGGTCACTGCTTTGGCGGAGCTTTCCGGTATTTCAAACGGCTCCGGGTCCATAACATGCTCGTCAATATCTTCCGTCTTAACCGGTTTGAATGTGCCCGGCCCGACATGGAGGATGACTGGCGCGACGATAACTCCTCGTTGACGGATTTCTTCGAGAAGCTTCTCCGTGAAGTGCAGGCCCGCCGTGGGCGCGGCGCAAGAGCCGTCTTTGCTCGCAAAAACGGTTTGATACCGCTCCACATCGTCGGAGCCTGTAACAGCGTCTTTCCTTTGTATGTACGGCGGAAGGGGAACGATCCCGTGATTGTTTATAATCCGGCTCATCTCCTCCTCGGATGAAAAACTCACATAGGCCATGCCGGCTCCAACGCTACCTTCGAAGGTAACGGCGCCGTCTCCGACGACAAGAGCTTCTCCCTCTTTAACTTTTTGCGCCCCTCCTGTGACGGCTATCCAGCGAGTTCCGCCAGCCCTGCGGGCAAGCAGTATCTCCACCGCCCCGCCGGATTTCCTGCGGGTCAATAGCCGCGCAGGGATCACCCGCGTGGTGTTTATGGCCAGCACGTCCCCCTCGTTGAGAGCGGATGGGAAGTTTGCGAAGGTTGAATGTGAGACGTTTCCCGTTGTCCGGTCAACGATCATCAACCTGCTCCCATCGCGTCTGGTGGCGGGTTGTTGGGCGATGAGGCGCTCCGGCAACTGGTAGTCGAAAAGGTTTAATGGAAACATGGGAGGATATGATATCTAAAAATGACTGGCGGGTCTTTAGTCATATGGAAGTTCCCGGCCGCCTTGTTCTAAAGAGCCGTTCCCGATTTTTATGTTCAACGCAAAGACCCGCCGTTAAAATGGACGCAATGCAATTTGCGAGGGATTATGAGCCATACGATAGACACGGTCGTGGTTAGCCCACTGGACGTCAATTGTTACATTTTCGGTTGCGAGGATCATAAAACCTGCGCCGTCATAGACCCAGGGGATTCCGCCGCGCGCATCATGGAAAAGGTGGAGGCCAGGGGTTATAAGCTTGCAATGATAATCAACACCCACGCTCACGCCGACCACACCGGAGCCAACGCCAAACTCAAATCCGCAAGCGGCGCGCTTATACACATACACGAAGCCGATGCGCCGATACTTGTGCATCCTTCCATGTCGGACATGTCGGTGTATCTTGGCATAGAGCCGTCGCCGCCTGCGGACGTTTTATTGAAGGACGGCGATATGCTGAAGGTGTGTCCCTGCGCGGAGTTGACCGTTATCCACACGCCGGGTCATTCGCCCGGTGGGATATGCCTGTTGAGCGGCAAGACGCTTTTCACGGGGGATACGCTGTTCCGGTTTTCCGTCGGCAGGTCGGACTTGCCCGGCGGCGACGGGAAAACGTTGATTAAATCCATAACGGAAAAACTTTTCCCTCTGCCGGATGACGTGACCGCGTATCCGGGCCACGGCGAGTCCTCTACGATAGGCGACGAAAAAAAATATAACCCGTTTCTGGTCGGAGCCTTCCGGTGAGGGTGGCGTTATTTTGTTGAGAGTGAAATCTCCACATCCTCTTTCTCTTCGTGGATTCACAGCGGCTACGGCCCTGTGCGCCATGCTCGCCGTTGGCGGGTGCAGTGGCGGCGGCGGTGGCGGGCGTTGCGGCGAAGGAACTTCCACAGAGCCTGCCGTGACGCTGGTGGATAAAGTCACGCTTGGCCCCGGCCAGGCCACCGGCCCATACACGGTGAGCGTCCCATCATGTTCAGGGTCGCTCACAATCCTCGCCGACGGCGGCGACGCAGGGGACATTGATATATCCAACATCACCGATCCCTCCGGGTTCCGTATGATAATCGAGGATCCCAACAATTACCCCATCGGGCTTAACATGGCGCAGGGGCCGGGGCAGAGCGCGGTTTCGTTCACGCTTCCACACGGCGGCGATTACGAGTTCAAGGCGGGAACATGGACGTTCAACGTGACACATTACGACAGCGTGGACAAAAAGCCTCGCGAGGTGTCCATATACACGATGGTCAAAGACGCGCCCGGCGTGACGATAAACCTTAACCTATGGATAGTGGCCATCGCCGATTATCAGGGCGAAGGCGACCCCAACCTTGCGGTCATGCTCGGCGAGTTCCGCAGGGTAATGGCGTTGGCCGGGTTCAATGTCGGCGCCGTGAACATCGTCAGGCTCGAGGGCGATCAGGCCAACCGGCTTACATATATCAACATCAACAGCGACGACAATAAGAACGACCAGTCCGACGACCTTGATGAGCTTTTCACCCTCTCCGCCGGGGCGGGAAACGATTACCCGAACATTTTTCTCGTCAACTACATTGGCGGTGGCGGAGTCCTCGGAATCGCCGGGGGCATTCCCGGTCCGCAGATAATACAGGGCACGGCCCATTCCGGCGTGGCGATCAACATGATCGGCGGGTTGAGCGTTCTGACCCATGATTTCCTGCTCATGCAGGGATCTACCATGGCGCACGAGTTGGGGCATGTCATGGGCCTGTTCCACACCACCGAAAGCCAGGGGAAAAACTTCGACCCGATAGCGGATACCCCCATGTGCCCAGTCCAGGACTTCGACAAAAACGGCGATGGGCTGGTCAGCGCCGAGGAGTGCGCCTCGGTAGACGGCGCAAACCTCATGTTCTGGGCGTCGGCCTCTTTCCGGCAGGATATCCTGACGCCCACACAGCGGAAAACGATAAGCCTGAATCCATCGGTGAAATGAGCGCGAAAGAGGAGGCTGGCGAGCGTCCCGTTGACGACATCCTGGCCCTGCGCGCAATGGAGGAGACCGCCCGCAGGCTTGGCGTGGCGGTGCGATACGAGAGGCTCGACGATGAGGACGTCAAAATGTCCTCAGGGTTTTGCAGGGTGAATGACGAAAAAATCGTCATAATAGACAAACGGCTCGACACAAAAGGCAGATGGAAGGCGC
Organism: Nitrospinota bacterium; assembly: GCA_015231995.1. Lineage (GTDB taxonomy): Bacteria > Nitrospinota_A > UBA7883 > UBA7883 > JACRLM01 > JADGAO01. Next base: position 6,325 of record JADGAO010000047.1, read on the forward strand.
TGGCGATGGCCCTCAAACAGGCGGATATCAATTCCATCTTCCTTCCGCCGCTTGCGCGGAAACTGTTGGACATGGAGTGAAACCCGGCGAATCATGGCCTGCATCAGAAAAAAAATCGAGGGCGTCATGCGGGGGACAGAGCCGCCGGGCGCAATGCGTCCGCTACTGTCTGTGATTGAGAGCGCTTATTCATTTGGCGTCGGCCTGCGTAACCGGGCGTATGACACGGGGACGTTCAAGCCTGTCCACGTCCGGCCCAAAATCATCAGCGTCGGCAACCTCACCGTTGGCGGTTCGGGCAAAACGCCGTTCGTGGAACTTGTCGTTCGCAAACTTGCGCCGCGAAAAGCCGGGATCCTTTCGCGGGGATACGGCGGGGGAAGCGGAGAGCCTGTCCATGTCGTATCCGACGGCTCGTCGCTGTCGGCTCCGCCTCCCGTGTCGGCGGACGAGCCATACATGCTCGCGCGAAGGCTGAAAGGTGTTCCGGTCGTCTGCGCCCCGCAAAGGGAAAAAGGCGCCGCGTTCATGTCCGACAAGTTCGACCTCGACGCGATAGTTCTCGACGACGGGTTCCAGCGCCGCTCCATCCACCGCGACCTGGACATACTGCTTGTTGACGCATGCGTCCCGTTCGCTTCGGCGCGGCTCATCCCGTTGGGGATGTTACGGGAGCCGGTCGCTGGCTCCAAACGGGCTGACATCATCGTCATCACCAACGCGCAAAACGCGGGGAAAGACAGTATCCTCAGTTTGAAGAAAGAGATTCAATCAGCCGCTGGAGCGGACAAACCCATCGTCACTGCAGGCGGACGCAACACCGGGTTTTTCGATCTTCACGGCGCTAAACTCCCGGCGCCCGATGGCCCGGTTTTCTTTTTTTGTGGAATCGCAAACCCTGAGCGGTTTGAGGAATCGTTGAAAGCCGAAGGTGTGACGATTGAGGGGAAAGTAGTTTTCCCCGATCATCACCAGTATTCGGATGACGACATCTCCAAAGTTTTTAGCGAAGCGGGAAAATCGAAGCCAGGGATGGTCGTCACCACGGAGAAAGACGCCGTGCGGCTGTTGAACCTGAAACTTCCGGTCGGCGATTTGACCCTTGCTTACGCAGGGTATGAGACGTTTATCGTTGATGGGGAAGACTTGCTCGATTTGGCGATTGATAGGGTTTTCGGGAGTTGATATCATTCAGATAAACGATATTGTCCTTGCCCGCCTCTCGGAATTGCTCCACCAAATCAACATAGTTTGTAAATAGTAAGCTTCGCCGTGGGCGCCTCTGGCTCTCGCCCAAACGGAAAACGGCGCAATAAATGCTGTTCGAGGTGTTCTTCACCTCGAACTCCTTATCCTTTGATGTGCAGTTATTGTCTCGTTAGGACGGCGTGGTGAAGAACACCCACGCCGAGCATTTGGGCAACAGCCCGAGGCGACTACGGGGAAGCAGTTGTCACGCTCTTCGACAGCATAAGATTATCCTTCGACAAGCTCAGGATGACATTTTTATATTCCTGCAAAAAACTCCTGCGCTCGTCGGTAATCTTCCGGTGTGCCTATATCAATGAAATCGCCTTGCGCGATGAAACATCCGGGGCGGAGAGCGCCCAGGCGTTCCGGTAAAAAATCCGTCTCGAACGAAAAGGGCGGGGCTTTGGAAAATCCGTCGAACAATCCGGGGTTGATCACATAAACCCCTGCGTTTATCAGGCCCGGGCCATGGTCGCCCTTTTCACGGAACGATATTACCCTGCCGCCTTCCACCTCCACTTTGCCAAACCGGTTCGTATCCGCCACAGGTTTGAGCGCAATGGTTAGATCCGATCCTCCGGCCAGATGCGCTCGCATGATGGCGGAATGGTCAATATCGAGGTATGTGTCCCCGTTGAGCGCAAGCGCTGGCTTGTCCGTAGTCATGGCCACAGCTTTCCTCAACGCGCCGCCGGTGCCTAGCGGAGAACTCTCCTCCGAATAGAGAATCCGCGCACCCTCGAAATTATCCCCATACTTTTCGCGGATCATCCCTCCCATGTGGCCGATGGACAGGATCACTTCGTCCACCCCGTTACGGCGCAGATTGCGCATGACCAGCGACAGGAAAGGCTCCCCGTTGACGAGGGCAAGAGGTTTTGGGACATCCGGGACGGCGTCGCGGAGCCTTGTCCCCAAACCGCCAGCTAGAATTATTGCGCGCATTACGCGGTCACATCCTAAACCCGTCGTAGCCGGAGGATGGCAGACGCCAGCTCATCGCCCCGCTCGACGTGAAGCGGCAGTTGACCACTTTGCCGTGGCCCAGCGATTCCAGATAATCAATGAGGCTCACCCTGTGTTCGTAGTCGGCGAAAAACATGAAGTAGCCGCCACCGCCGGCCCCGGATATTTTCCCGGCCAGCGCCCCAGCGGATTTTGCGCCGTTGTAGATGCGCTCTATGTGGTCGTTCGAGATGCTCGATGAGAGGTCTTTCTTGCGGTTCCACGAACTGTCCAGCGACTGGGCGAAACGAGCAAGATCGCCCTTGAGAAGGCATTCTTTCATGATGACTGCCTCCTCTTTCAACGTGTGCATGGCTTCCAGCGAGCCGGCCGACTTTTGTTCGATGTTGCGCGTCTGCTCGTCAATAATTCTGGCGGACTCGCGTGAGACTCCCGTGTAATAAAGGACTATCCGCATTTCAAGCTCCGACAGTATCCAGGGCTTGATCCGCAGTGGATTTACTATCACGCGGTCGCCTTTATGGAACTCGATAAAATTGAACCCGCCGAACGTCGCCGCGTACTGATCCTGTTTGCCGCCGCTGAGGGCAAGGTCTATCCGCTCTATCTCGTAGGCCAGTTGCGCGATGTCGTATTCGCCCAAAGGCAGGTTCAACGCCTCGACATAGGCCTGTATCATGCAGACCACCATCGTGGACGAAGAGCCGAGGCCCGACCCGGCCAGCGCGTCGGAAAAAGTCGTCAGGGTGACAGGGAGAGGCCGTCCGCCGTTGAAGTCGCGCACGATGCGGTTATAAACACCCTTGTGAAGGGCCAGTATCCCGTCAACAGGCACACGAGAAACCGCAGAGGTTTCGAACCGCTCGTTCCTGTCTGTGGCGTGGAACCGCAATTTCCCGTCGGGCGAATTCTCCAGAATCGCGTAGGCGTACATGCCGATGGTGGCGTTGAGGACATAGCCTCCGTATAACTCGCAGTAAGGCGGGGTGTCTGTGCCGCCGCCTCCGAGTCCAAGGCGCAACGGCGCCCGCGATTTTATTATCATCTTCTATCCTTGAACATCCTGAACACGAAATGCGGGAATATCTGCTCGCAATTCAAACCGTCGCGCCGTATGGCGAGGTCTTCCACCGCTTCGGTGGCGCCGAGGCACGACGAATAGAGCGCATCGTCGAATACGACATAGCCGCCATCCACCATGCGGGGCTTCACGACATCGTAGGAATAAGCGACGGAGGAGTATATGTCGCAGTCTATATGCGCGAGGGCCACGCCTTTGGAGCGCGACAGAACAGATTCCGCCGTCTGCTCGAACGGCCCTCTGACGAACTCCAGATTGGACAGCCCAAGACCTTCTGCGTACCGGCGCAGTTCGTCCAGGTCAACGTCGGCGAAGTCGCCTTTATTGTGCGCGTCTATTGCGCTGTCGGTCTCCGGCATTCCGGCGAAAGTGTCCAACGAATAAATTTTCATTTTCGGATGAGACTGGCGGGCGATAGTCGCCATGAATATGGCGATGCCGCCTTTGTAGGAGCCGAACTCGATTATGTCGCCTGCTGGTATGTCCTTCAGATAATCGCGGATTATGAGAAACAGGTTGATCCTGTTGTCTTCCGAAACGACACTGCGCCCGGTGATAAGCGAGACGGCCTGCCTGTAAAGCGGGTCGTTCAGGGTCTTTTCCTTGAGGTCGCCGAACTGTATTCCCCATCCACGCGCGTAACCATGTTTTATGTTGCGCCGGTTTCTCATGTTTTCCATAGTGTCTCGCCGGTTCCTAAAGTGGGTTCTTGTTGCCGAAAGGCGGCCTGGAAGGGTTGGCCAATTTGAGCGTGTTATGGTCGTCCCTGTATTGGTTGAGGTGGATTCGCAACTCCTCTTCGACCTGCGCGTCCGCGTCTGGAAGCAGACCACCAGCGGAGATTTCCGCAGTGTGGCGTTTGCGTATTATCAACTCTATGCAACACTCGCCCACCGGAGCCAGCGTCTGGTCGTATCGTGGAAGGTCGTAACGATAGCTGGAGTCCACAAGCTCCAGTTTCACCACGTCCGCGCCTGCGCCCAGCTTTTGAACCAGGCCGATGACGCTGATGGAGTTCCGGCTCCACGATTTTTCTTTGAACATGGTGAACGTCCATTTGTGGTCTTTGTTGAACGTACTTGGGAATATGCCCTGCTCGTACAAGTCTTCATCCGGGACAGTGACCACCAGATACCCGCCCGGTTTTATTACGCGGAACCAGTTGGACAAGGCGATAGCCGGGTCGCGCATGTGTTCGAGACAATGGCTGGAGTGGACGAAGTCGAGACTCTCATTTGCGACAGTCGCAAGATATTGCGCGTCGCCGTCTTCCATGTCCCATGTTCGCGCGCTTTTCATGAGTGGGAAGAATCCCGCATACAGACAGAGCGGATCCGATTTCCCACCCACGTCCAGCCCCTCGCCCTTGAAGTACTTCGTGATGAAGTTGGGATTCGACAGGCGCCGCTGTATGGATTTGCTGAGTTCTTTCATTTTTAATGCTACACTTTCTATATACCACTCGTCATTTAGGGCTGAAGTGTAATCACTAACTTTGCGTCATAAAAGTATCGGTGAAACCGGTTAGTGTAGCAATGAAACGGTCTCAACCTATATGCTCCTTCATCTTTTTATAATGGGCGTCAACAACATCATAATTCTGGTATCTCGTATCCTTATATTTATACTCCTTAAAAAACATATTAATGTATTCAAAATCTTTGATAGTGAGAGCTTCATCGTCTCGGTCTGCCTGTGTTCGCCCTATGTTGAAACCGCCTAAATCTGGAAAAAACATTTCAAACAACGCCCTATTCGGCTCCTTATATTTGCCCCTTATCGCTTGAGCCAAATCATCTGGCACTACTAATGGTGATCTGAATCGCTCTTCCGCAATCGCCATATCCCCTAATGCATGAAATGTTTTAAACAACAAGGTCCTTTCATCCCATTCAGATACACGATTTAAAAGCAACTTATATTTGAGTAATGAGCCACCAATAGTTGGATTTGTTTGTGTAAAGCTAAAAGAAAAGTCGCTGGTATCTGATATACCCAATAATCCAACGAAGTCCTTACAAATGTCAGCATCTAATAAATTGCCTCGCTCATAGACTCTGGGCATAATATTATTCTTGCCGTAAACGCTACTCCAAGCGTTTATCTCGGAAAAATAATCCAGCCTCCAGCCTAAATTAGCAAATTCATTAAATGGAAGATATATTTTCCTGGATTGAACTTCCTGCGCATATCCGGATCGAAGAAAATTCAGTTGCTCTCGAAAATAGACAATGATCTTCGTATCATTAGATGGGAAATATCTTGCCATGAAAAGAGGATCAATTTCGAAAAAACCTTCGCTACTAAATATAGCAGTCAGCCCTGGGACATGAGCCTCCCCCCAAGGGAATAATGGGTCGCTAGATGGTGATATATTAAATTGAGGATACATTTCAAATCTTGAGCCGGTTGATAATGGCATCCATTGGTCCTGCAACCAAAGCGCAATTACCCCGTGGCTACGGGATCCATCAATGGGAGCAGGATAATAGTATCCATTGCGTTGCAATGATTTGTTGTTTACATATAGGAAATTTTGCAAGGCAGTGGAACCACACTTCGCCTGACCAATATGTATAACGAAGGAACCAGTTAATCCACTCATTTATTTACCCCCCATTTCTTGTTAAGACCCTCCATCATATATGCAAAAAACGATTTGTCTAAATTGATGTCATATCCTCCGGTGGAAACAATTTCTTTGCCTACGCCAATGCGATAAAGTTTTGCGTTCCCCCCGGAAAGAGACACTTTAATGTACTCTGTCTGCCCTGTAAATTCTGCAAAGACCACCTTCCCATTGTTTGTAGGAGACTTAAGAAAAGCGGCGGAATCAAAAGATATCGCAATTTCGCTGGAAAGCTCCACTCGCAACTCACTACCCTCGTCAATTTCCGCCTCAACCAGAATGACGCCATCCTGAAGCCATGGCGAGAAATGCTCAATCCTGCCACCTTGAATCGAATCCCCATGTTTCAATTCAACATACCGTTGCTGTTGATTGGCGACAAGAAACGGTGAGCCTTCCAGCGTCCATCCCAAGAAACCATATCTGAAAGAGCCATTAAATGTTATATCCCACAGATAATCGGAAAAACTCCATGTCGCATAGCCACAACTGTATTTATCAAGCCATTCTGGCAACCAGTCGGTGAATTTTTGCAACTCCACCTCGCTAAGTTTTGGGAAATGTTCGAACCGTTTCTCTTTAATAACCAAGAGCAATTGATCGATGAATATTTTTTTCTGGGGAGCCGCCTGGAGTAAAGCGCGATGAGCCAGTTCCATGGAAAATTTTGCCCGTTCGGCGGAAGGCTCGCCATGAACCATGTACGTAGCGAAATATGTCCCAATGATGTCGCAGTCTGTTTCAACAAACTGACGATTATGGATATACTGTTGCGGATTCCCGTCCAAGCCGTTGAATGGCGTGCTATCTACTCTTACCTCAGCGGAAAGCCTTGGGAAGGCCTGCTTTAAATCATAAAACAGCTCCGAAAATTTAACGTCAACGAACTCGATGTAATCATAGAACTCCGCAACATCCGAGGTTGGTATCATGCCTAGCTTGCTTTCATAACCCAACTTCTGAGCATATGCGCGCCGCATATCGTCAGTGGCTTTTGTCGCGCGATTCCATGCGAACAGAAGCATATCTTCCCAAGTTATGAATCCATATAAGAATCCAGCGTACCCATTGGCAATCTCCCATAATTCCTTGAATGCCGCCTTCGCCAACTCTCGTTCCTCGCCGCCGGCAAGAACCGATAAATTAAACGCCCCCCTGTCACCTTTGATTGGAAAGCCGTCCCAAGCGAAGCCCAACCGGAATATGCAGTGCAAATTACGGTCGGATATTTTGCCCATGATAAACCTGAGATCATCGATAAATTCATTGTAATGCTCTTCACTCTGCTCGCGTAGCATCGCTACAAAATTGGGAATCAGCAATATGATCGTATTGAATCCATCGGCTTTTATTTTATCGAGGTATGTATCGGCCACATCTCTTCTGAACGAGTCCCACATGTTTATTGGCCACCCATCGCCGTAATAGTACGTCCCAATCAGCTTTTCAACGCCTTTATCCTTGATAAAACCTTGAAGGGAAAATGGCTCGCTTATGGGACTGGGCGTTTCCCTTGCCCGGCCCCAGTAAGGCGGTGAATGCCTGTCAGGCAAGCAGTCATATTTTTCGCGGAAAATAGTAAGCCCCTTCAAATACAATTGATAATCACACTTGTGATATTCTAGAATAGCGGCTTTGAGTTTCTTGTCTTTAATCTCATACGACATGCCTTCGGCCAGTTCTTTGTTTTTGCGGCGCTGTGGTATGACGGAAACATCGGTATTCATTCCCATCGTCGCGTTAAACAACTCCATGCTTTCATTAAAAAACTCGGTGATGCCAACTACCTTGGCGTTATTTATATCCAGGCTACCAACGAATTTTGATTGTTGATCCCTGAATGCCGGGAAGAAGGCGAATTCGGCGAATGACCACTCTTCAAAATAAAAGCGCCTCCATGCGAGATTGTGAGGATACTTATTTTTTTTCCAAAAATAATAGTGCGAGAACAATCTCTGGATGGGGTTTCTGAGCCATAACACATATTCAGCATCCGCAAGCGACATGTATTTATCCGCCACAAAATGACCATGAACGCAATCATGGGCGCCTTGTCTCATCAAATTACACCCCACTTCTTTTGAAAGGCCATAATCAAGAAGCAACTTATGCTTGTAATGATTATATAAACAGTCTGAAAAACTTATTCCACCTGTCTTGGGTATATGAATAGAAATCAAAGGCATTTGACCTCCTTGTTTCCTAATCGCTCATAATCGAATTGAATGCCACATCAAACCATGTAGCGAACACCTAAATTCCTTAATAATCCCACTTCTTCCCAATAAATGGAAAACCCCAGCCGTACTGGCAATATATCCCGTGGGGAAGATAGTTTTTATTTAGCGCCGAAGCTTCGGAAAAACCCGCGTTCAGCATCTCGTCTATCACCGAACGTTCTGTGAAGTTTCGCATGACAAGCGTAAGCCCGCCTACGCTCCTCGTATTCCCGCTCAGGGAGAATATCTATCCAGAAGACGGACACGCCGATATCGCCTGCCTTGCTGTGTGGCTGATGCACGTTGGCGAGCCTGCTGGTTTTGGCGACCGAAAATGACAAACGGGAAAACGGGCGGAAGTTCCTTGCGAACGCAGACTGCGGGATTTTGCCTGTGAAGGTGGAACCATCCTGCGCCAATGAAACAGGGGTATCGTTTATCGAAAGCTTGAGGCTGTCGAGAACCTCCTTCTCCTGGCTATTGGCGGCGAAGGAGATGAAGTAGTCCCCGATATAAGGCGATATGGGCATGTCCAACTCTGCCACCAGCCCCGGCCCGGTTATGCGGTAATGGATCGGCGGTATCCCATTCATGGGTACTGGCGGATGCCATCCGGTACCGTCAATCCTGCTGTTGAAGTCGAATTCGACCCGTTCAAGGAACGGCGAACGCCTTGCGGCGTAGCGGCGCTCATAATGCCGCTCGATGAGGGAGAAAACCATGTCGTCGTATTTCTCGGGTAGAAGCGGGCCGAGACCCGATGATATTTTCGGCACGGCGTCGTCGAGCGCTTTGCCAAGCTCTGCGTGAGAGGGTGTCCCGTAACGGCGTAGAAGCGTTGCGACCATATCGAGATAGCGGCTTCTGAAAAGTTTGACGCCGAAACCGTAAAGGTTGTTGTCCAGGGTCAGCAATTGTTTTAAAACAGCCTGTTCTTCAGGCGACAATTCCTTCTTTTCGATTCCCACGTTGTATTCAGGCAAGCGCCGCAATGGTTTGAATCCGAACACGAAGGCGAAAAGCCAGACAGATTCCTTCATCATCTCCGTGACACCAAAAAAAGGGAATGACGACAAATTGCCGCTGGCCTGCAGAAAAATTTCAGAGCCACGCTGGAATTTGTTCCTGAGCGAGTGTATCTGCCCGGAAATCATTTTCGCCTGCATATTGTTGATCGTTTTGTTTTCATCGGACTGCGCCCAGTCGATAAAATCCTGTTGCGCGGCTTCTTTGACTTTGGGCAAGTCCGCGTAGTGGGCGTTTCTCGACATAACGTTTTTGAAAAAGTAGTAGCGCGACCGTACACGTTCCGCCGGATCGCGCAGGAATGTTATGAACACCGGATTGTCGAGGATGGACAGGGCGCTTCCGTAGCTGATGTGTCCTGTGTAAAGACGATGCCGGTTTGGATTATTGGTCAAGGATGCCCCATCAGTGTTTTCCGTAATGAAACAGATATCTTTTGTGGCGAAGTTGCCCGTAAGGCAATAGCTGGTAAAAGCGCTTCCGGCGGTTTTGGAAATGTGGATGAACACCATCTGCTCGTTATCCGCAAGCTCGTGTTCAATTCCGCCTCCGGCGCCGATTCCTGAGATGTCCATCGTTTAAAAACCTTTCCATCGTTCTTAGGCCCCCTGAAAAGGGGGCAGTGAGCTTTCAGCGAACGGGGGTTTAACCCCTCCGGCGCGAAGACGCGCCCCCTCCCCTTGTCAGGGAAAGCTTTACATAATCCATCGCGTTCGCAATATTGTCATTCTGAGCAACGCGAAGAATCTGTCAAATAGAATATTCTGTTTTACGTTGATCCTTCAGTCGAGGACTCCTTCAGGATGACAAC
>JADGAO010000048.1 GCA_015231995.1 Nitrospinota bacterium
CGGAAGGGAAAATTCCTCGAAGCTTTTCCGGCTCAATATGTCGCCCGAAGCGCTGGGATCGGCTATGCAGACGACGTCGGCTCCGGCCCTGAGCATCGCGTCCCCGAACGCTTTGAGGTTCTCAAGGACAAACGCGTTCAGCCTGTGCGCGGCTTTTTTGTTGTTGAGCAGTGACTTGTAATAGGGGATCGCGTCAACGAGCGATGAAGCCACGCTGACAGGCCCCGAAAGGTTTGCGATGACCGGAGTGTCCGGCGCCTTTTGTTTGAGAATCCCCATCGCTTCGACACAGGCTCTCGCCCGGCCTGCGCCCATATTCATCGGCGACAGCGCATCGAAGTCTTCTACGCTTTTCATGGCATAGGCGGTGATACGAGGCTCGATATGTTTGGAGCCGAGGTCGACGGACGATCCCATCGCCTCCGCCTCGACGGTCATGCAAAAAGGAGCGCCGGTGTTTTCCACGCCGGAGCGTGTGTTGGCCGCCATCGCAAGCTGGGCCATTTTCGCAGGGTCAACATGCGCCTCCGGCCAGAAGACACCCTCCATATCCATCACCTCGGTGACGGTCATGGTCATCATGCCGCCGGGACAGATGAAAGGGCGCCTGTCCGTCCGCTCCCCTTTAAGGGCGCGGATTAAACGGGTTTTTTGATCCATATCACAACTTTCTCCGCCCTCTGCAAAGAGAGGTCAGGGCCGCTGTAAGCGGCTGGGCGGTTTAATTAATTCCACTAAAGCTTAATTAAACCCCCTCGGCCTTCGGCCACTCCCCCTTTGTAAGGGGGAGAAATTTCTCATGCTGTTCCGTGTGTCTCATGCTGTCCGGGGTGTTCTTCACCCCGGACTCTCTAGTTGTCGAACCTTCCGTATTTGCGGGCCGCGTTGATAAGCGCGTCCACGTTGGCCGGAGGCGTGTTTATCGGCACCTCGCAACCGGACGCCAGAACAAACCCTCTGGGATTGCCCATGGCCTTCGCGCAAATTTCCTTGGCTTCCGCGTCTATCTCCTCCGGCGTGTTCTTGAGAAGATTCGCGGGTGTGACGTTTCCGACGAGGCATATCCTGTGGCCGACCGCTTCTTTGGCTTTGCCCAGGTCCACGTTGTCCACGCTCCAGATGTCGAAATCGGCTTCGAGCATCGGCGTCCAGTTGGGCGTGGTTTTGCCGCATATGTGAAGAACAGCCGGTAACCCGCCTCCGTTTTTGTGGATATGGTCGGCGAGGCGTTTAAGGTACGGAGCCACGAATTCATGGAAATGCTTCGGGCTTACAAGGCTCCCAGAGCCGATCGGCTCGACGATTATAGGCAGGGAGCCTCGCTTTAACATCTCGTCTATGAACCTGATACCGGCCACCGTGCACATTTCCAGCAACTCGTGCACCCATTCTTTGTTCTTGACGAGGTCTTTTGCGAAAAGGTCAACAGGCCGCAGAGCCGCCGCCGTCGTGAACGGGCCGGCCAGAACCGTGCTCACGCAGGTCTCTTTGCCGATTTCCCTGACGCAGATTTCGGTCGCTTCCAGATAAACAGGCAGTCTGCCGTCTTTCATGGGGTCGGGCATATGCACTTTTTTTATGTCGTCGAGTTTCTGGATGAGAGGCTCGGCTATCTGCGGGGCGTCCTCGTCGAGAAAAGCCATCTTCGTGCCCATGGCCTCGCCAAGCGTGGATGTCGTGGAGAAAATCAGTATCAGATCATGGCCGTAACGCTTGTAAGCGGCCACATGCGAGTTACCCATCACTTCGCCGTTCCTGTTGTACACGCCAACAGGCTTTCCGAGTATCCGGGCGGCGTGGTTGAGTATCAGCGGGAAAGCGGCGATTCTCTGGGGATTCTTGCCTTGCAGGTAGCACAACACTCTCTCAAGAGAGGTCTGGGTGTCTGCGGGGATATTGGCTGTGGTTGTCATGTTTTTTGTTTTCCTTTGCGTATGGCTATGCTTTTACCGAAGACAAAACGTCCCGGGCGACCCTGACGGCGGATGAGGCGTTATCGGCGTAACCGTCAGCTCCGATCCTGTTGGCGAACGCCTGCGATATCGGGCCGCCGCCTATTATCACTTTGAAATTGTCCCGGATGCCTTCTTCCTTGAGCATCTCGATGATCGTCGCCATACCGTCCATCGTCGTCGTCATCAAAGTGGAAAGGCATATGATCTCCGCGTCCACTTCCTTGGCTTTTTCGATGAAGCTCGCCAGCGGCACGTTGCGACCCAGGTCGTGAACCTCGAAACCGGCCACGTCGAGCATGATTTTGACGAGGTTCTTGCCGATATCGTGAGTGTCGCCCTCGACGACGCCAATCACGCATTTGCGTTTGTCTTCGGTATCTTCTTTCCTCAGGTGAGGGCGGAGAATGTCAATCCCTGCGTACATCGCATCGGAGCAAAGAAGAAGCTCAGGGACGAAATATTCTTCCTGATCGTACAACTCTCCGGCTTTGTTCATTCCCACAACAAGGCCGTGCGTGATAGCGTCGAACGCATCCAACCCTGTTGCGATCGCTTCTTTTGACGTTTTTACGGTAAGGGCCTCATCCATGTTGAGAACCGCGTCCGCCATGTCCTTCAGGATTTCTTCCCGGTCCCTAGCCATATTTCTCTCCTAATTTAAGGCAAAAAACTTGTTTTTTCACGCAAGTCGCCCCTATCACCCGAGATCAGGATATAAAAGCGCACTTACCCCCTGCGACGATATACTCAATATTCGTGCCTATTTACAGCTCCATCGTCGCCAGAGACATAAAATTATTTAGAGCCTAACTCTCAGATGGCGGTCGAGGAACTCGCAGAATGCCTTCGCCACGAAACTTTAGGAGCCTTGCTTCCCCTCGAACTATTTGATTATTTGTCTGCGTGGGATTGCTTGGCGGCTCCCGTCCGGGAGGAAACGAAAGGAGGGGGCAGTCATGTCAAAGCCGGATAATAAATTCGGATAATCAGCGAACAGCTCGCTACCCCACCCGGTAATAAAAATATCGTTAACGATACATTCACATATTGGGCGTCGTCGTCTTGTCGAAACGTGTAAATAGAATGTTTTGTGCATCAAAGAATCGGCTTAATTGGTTGTTATTCAAATGTTTAACTCTTCAATTGAACAATGGAATAATAGAGCGTCCGGCGGTTCGGCTTCGGGTAAAAATCATCATACCGCAAATTGATTTGACGCATTTGAAGGTTGATGTATAGACTTGTGGGATATCTCATTTGTAGTCTCACATTCGGAGAGCCTGTCCATGAAAATCGGGGTCATCGCCTGCGACATAATGAAGCGCGAACTGGACAAAGCGCTGGGATCTACTCCCGGCATAAGCCAGATCATTTATCTCGAAGCGGCGCTTCATTGCAAGCCCAAGCATATGAAGCAGGTGATAAAAGAGAGAATCGACTCGATCAAGAACGACGTTGACCTGATATTTCTCGGCTACGGATATTGCCAGTCGTTAAGAGGCATCGAGGCCGAATATGACATCCCGATAATCTTGCCGCAACTTGACGACTGCATAGCGATTCTTTTCACCCCGGAAAAATACGCCGAAGAAGTCCGCAAGGAAGTCGGCACATGGTTCATGACGCCCGGCTGGGCGGAAGTCGGGGCGGAGATGGTAATAAAAGAGAACCATCTCGACCGGGTTGTGAAATACGGCAAAGACCCGATGGAGATGGCCAAGCGACTCTTTACCCATTACAGGCGCGGGTTGTATATTGATACGCATGTCGGCGATAACGAATATTTTATCGGCAAGGCCGAACAATTCTGCGCGGATTTCAATCTGCGCCTTGAGAAGGTTTCCGCCCAATCCGATATCCTGGAGCGCTACCTCAACAAATGTTCGAAGTTAAATGCCGTAGCGGTGGGCAAGGCGACGTAAACGCGAATTTCGGAATGGAAAAACTTCTAGACGTTGAACTTGAAGCCTCGAAAGGGTAAAATTAGAGCTTATCCAGTCATAGAGGTTGTACTAGTGGATACCGCAGAAAGTTCACAGGCCGCTCCGGCGGTTGTTGGCGTTGGCGGAGGCCCTCGCAAAGCCTCCGGCAATAGCGCTCAAAAAAAATTCCTTGTCGGCTCGGCGATAATCGTAGGCGCCATCGCTTACCTTATCTACACGGGCGTGCAGGCGAGCGGGTCGTATTACCGGACCGTCTCGGAGGTCGTGGCGATGGGTTCGGCGGCGTCGAACATGTCTTTGCGGCTGGAGGGCAAAGTTTCCCCCGGCACCATCGAGAAAGACACGGCCAACCTGAAGCTTAATTTCCAGATAACCGACAAGTCGAACAAATCCATCCCCGTCTATTACGAAGGCGTGGTTCCCGACATGTTTCACGATAACATTGACGTGGTGGTGGAGGGCAAACTTGGGCAAGACGGCAAGTTTGTGGCCACGAAACTTCTCACCAGTTGCCCGTCGAGGTACGACGCCGCCAAAGAAATGAAGAAACCCTCTTAAATCCCACTGCATATTTTCCCCTAATCTTGGTGATACGGAATGAATGAGATAGGCGAATACTCGCTTTTAATAGGTCTCGGAGTTAGCGTTTACGCAACGGTGGTCTCCTTCTGGGGCGCAAAGACCGGAGCCAGGCAGATGATCAAAAGCGCCGAGTACGCGATGGCGGCGTTGTTCATGCTCGTTTCCATAAGCTCCCTCGCTCTTGTCGTCGCGCTTTACTCGAACGATTTTTCAATCGAATACGTTTACAGCTACACCAACCGCGACCTCGGCTGGTTCTACCGCCTCACCGCGTTCTGGGCCGGGCAGAAAGGGTCGCTACTTTTCTGGTCGTGGATACTCGGTTTCTTCTCCGTATGGGTAGTGTTGCAGAACGCCAACAAGAACCGCGCGCTTATGCCCTACGTCGTTTTCATCCTTGCGGTGACACAGGCGTTTTTCATGTTGCTGATGAACGTCCCGTCGCCGGTGTTCGAGCGGATGACAGTCCTGCCGCCGGACGGGCATGGGTTGAACCCGATGTTGCAGAACCCGGGCATGGTTTTCCATCCCCCGGCGCTCTACCTGGGTTACGTCGGTTTCGCCATACCGTTCGCCTTCGCTATGGCGGCGCTGTTCACGGGCCATCTTGGCGACGTCTGGATACGCACCACGAGACGCTGGACGATATTCTCATGGCTGTTTCTGACCCTCGGCAACCTGCTGGGCGCCAACTGGGCCTATGTGGAGCTTGGCTGGGGCGGTTACTGGGCGTGGGATCCGGTGGAGAACGCCTCGTTCATGCCCTGGCTCACCGGAACGGCGTTCCTTCACTCAGTGATGATTCAGGAGAAAAAGGACATGCTCAAGACATGGAACGTCTCCCTGATCTCGCTTACCTTCATATTGACGATATTCGGCACGTTCCTGACGCGCTCCGGGTTGATCTCGTCGGTTCATTCTTTCGGCGAGTCCACGGTGGGCACGTATTTCGGCGTGTTCCTTATCGTGACGATACTTTTCTCCACAGGCGTTATCGCATGGCGCCTGCCTCTGCTTAAAAGCGCGAACTCGATGGACTCGATCCTCTCCCGCGAGGCGTCGTTCATGTTCAACAACCTTATGCTTATCGGCGCGGCGTTCGCCGTTTTCTGGGGAACGATGTTCCCGATGATTTCCGAGCTTGTGAAGGGCGAGAAAATAACCGTCGGGCCGCCGTTTTTCAACCAGGTGATGACCCCTATCGGGCTTGGCCTGCTTCTGCTTACTGGGATATGTCCGCTTATCGCGTGGCGCAAAGCCACGTTGAGCAATACGGAGAAGAATTTCCTTATCCCACTCATTATCACAGTAACCGGCTCGATGATGCTGTGGGGATTTGGAGTGCGGGAACTTACGCCTTGGGCCAGCTTTACGATATGCGTGTTCGTGACCTCCGCGATTTTGACCGAAATCGTCAAAGGCGTAATGGCGCGCTCGGCTGGCGGCAAGGAGAATTATGTGTCGGCGTTCTTCAACCTGATGTGGAAGAACAAACGGCGGTATGGCGGTTATATAATCCATATCGGCGTCATAATGACCTTTGTCGGCTTCACCGGCTCCTGGTACAACCAGGACAAGGAGGCCAACCTGTTTCCCGGCGGGAAAATAGCCATAAAAGACTACGTGCTCACTTATTACAAGAACGATTACTCCAAACCCAAGGATACTGTGGAGGAGACCGTTGCGACCCTTCTCATCGAAAAAGGCGGGAAGAAGATAGGCTATGCCCAGCCGGAGCACAACATGTATCATATGAAGAATATGAACGGCGAAGGGATGCCGCAACCGGCTTCCGAGGTTTCGATATACTCTACGATGGTCGAAGACCTTTACGTTATCTACGCGGCTCTCAACGAAGACGGTTCGGCTACGTTCAAGGTTCACGTTAACCCGCTAGTCAAATGGTTGTGGATCGGCTCGTTGATGATGGCGGCAGGTTCGCTGTTTTCGATGTGGCCTGACAAACGCGAGAAAAAGAGATTCGAGGCCCTGCACGGCTCTGTATGATATTGTGATGCTTCAATCCCGTAACGTTTTTAAAGGAGACGAACGATGCCCAGGAAAGTAAGCGACAGGGTGGTGAAAATCCTGAACACTTTGTACACGAGGGAAATAGGCGTAGTCGGGATATACATGGATCAGCATATCAGGACGGCCGACCTTTACCCGAAGCTCTCCAAGAAGCTCGAGGAAAGCGCCGTCGAGGAGATGAAACACGCCGAGAAACTGGCCGAGCGGATAGATTATCTGGGCAAGACTGTGCAATTCGAAAAACACGCCGTGCCGAAACCGTCGGTGCTGGATCTTTCCACGTTTCTGCGGCAGAACATCGAGCATGAAAACGAAGCCGTGGAGCTATACAACGAGGGAATAAAAATCTGTCTCGAAGAAGGCGACGGCGGAAGCAGGTTGCTGATGGAGAAAATATTGGCCGACGAAGAGCGGCACCTCAACGATAGCGAGACCCTGCTGGAACTTATCGAGAAATTCGGCGACCAGTACGTGGTCACTCATCTCATATAGGCAGGCTTCGTGTCCGCAAGGGGGCATAACCCCCTGCTTGCTGTCTGAGGTGTTCTTCACCTCAGACTCCACTGTAGGGGTAATTCGTGAATCGTCCTTCCTTAAAGATGGGCGCATCACTCTGCGCCCCTACAATGGAGGTGAGAGCGCCCCGATGAGCGTTTAAACTCGCAGATAATCCAATCGCAAATGAACATTGACTAATTATGTAAAACTTGCGTATAATTATCTAAAATTATAAGCAAATTTTATGAACTTTCTGGAAAAGAGCCCCGGGTGGTGGAAAAAATTTTTCATCGCGGCGGTTTTTCTGATCTTCCCATGTGGGGTGGGGTGCGCCTCCAGCGACGGCTCGAAGATGACATCCGATGTCGAAGCCCTCAAAACCCAGATATGGAACCTGCAGAAACAGACGGCGGAGCTTGGCTTGAAAGTTTCTTATGCAAGCGAGGAAGTGACCCAACTGTCCGAACGCGTAGGAAATGTGGAAGACAGGTTGCAGGTGGAAAAGCCCGCTTCAAAGCCGAAAGACGTTTCATCGACATCCGTCAAACCTCAAACGTCCGTCGTGACCTCTCCGCCAAGCGAGCCGATGACTGTGGCGCAGGCTATGGAAAGGCCGCCCGACGTCCCGCTGGAGACATGGTTCAAGGATCTTACGCCAGAGGAGATGTACCGGCAGTCGCTTGTTCATTTCAACAAGGCAGACTACTCGACGGCCGTCAGCGGTTTTACGTATCTGATCCGAAGGTTTTCGGATTCGAGCCTGGCTCCCATGTCTCAGTTCTGGATAGCCGAGGCGTTTTACACTCAAAAACGTTTCGCCCGGGCCGTGGAGGAATACAAGAAAGTGTTGAACAGGTATCAGGGCAATTCCAAGTCCGCCGACGCCATGCTCAAGATGGGCCTTAGCAAGATGTCGATGGATTTGCACGCGGAGGGCGTCGCGACCCTTCGCGAGCTTATCGCAAGGTATCCGGACAGTCCTGCCGCCGCAACAGCCCAAAAACAGCTCAACGAGCCTATGGGGGCGGCGCCTGAAGATAAAAAAGAAGCTGTCGGAAATAAAAAATAAGGACCCAAAGGTATGAAAATGAAAACGGCATTGGCAGTGATCGGGGCCACGGTTGTCCTTGGCGGCGCGGCGATGGCGCAGTCCGCGTCGGAGTGGGCCGGCCAGATGAAGCTTGGCGGGGTGGTTTCCCAGAGTTCGGGCGCCGGCTCTTCGCCGGCCAGGCCGGACGCCGCGTTTTTTGAGGACCCGTCGAAGGCTTCCCCGCTGGCATACAGGTTGCTGTACGAAACGGCGGGATTTTTGGGAGGGAAGCACGAATCGTTCGGGACGATTCAGGACGGTGAGAATTCCGAGCAGACGAGTTTTTCCGCTGTTGACGTGGTTCACATAAACCGGACAATCGGCGACGGTCTGCGCGCCGGGGACAAATATTTGGTGTTCCACCCGGATAGCAAAGAGGTGGTTCATCCTGTTTCCCGCAAATCTCTGGGGCATAAAGTGTTCATTGACGGGGTGATCGAGGTGATCGAACCCGGCGAAAAATTCTCGAAGGCGAAGATAACAAAGTCCTTCAATCCCATCCAGCGCGGATACAGGATAAAACAGTACGAGGAAAACAAGATACCCTCCATTGACATGGACAAACCGGTTGTCGAAAAGAAAGTCGAGGGTATTGTGGTGGCCAGCAAGGATTTAAAATCGAGCTACGCCACCGGCGACGTTATCTACATTGATATCGGCCAAAAAGCCGGCGTGGAAGTGGGAGACCTGCTTGAACTCGTCGCCAACCGCAAGTCCACGGCGGCGTCGCCGGAGAAAACGCTGGGGCGCGCCAGGGTACTGGCTCTTGAGGACGAGACTGCGACAGCCGTCATAGTGACCAGCGTCCAGATGTCGCGCATCGGCGATACTGTGCGTTATATCCAGGACCGGGAGGTTGTAAGCCCAGTGATGGCCAAAGGCGGGAAGAAATAGCAGGCCTCTCTGAGCCGTCCTCCAGTAAAGGTTTGCCGATCGGCGGGGTGTTTTTCACCCCGCCTTTTTCTATTTGCGCTGTCCGGGGTGTTCTTGTCGCTGTCCGAGGTGTTTTTCACCTCGGACTCCTAAACTCGAATTCCGAATTTGGGCGACCCACCGGGTCGCCCCCTACTTGGGAGCGCGGGCGTCCCGCCCGCAAGCGTTTTATCGGGCTAAATGCCCCGGTGAAACGCCAAAGATATTCATCTCCCAAAAATAGCAGACATCCTGTGTCATCCCACGTTCTTTTCTTCTGGGGCTGTCTCCCAAATGCTCGGCGTGGGTGTTCTTCACCCCGCCGTCCTTAAGGAAGAATAAACTCACATTAAAAGACAAGGAGTTCGAGGTGAAGAACACCTCGAACAGCGTTTGTCGCTTCTGTTTTACCCTTTGGCGACAGCCCCCTTCTGAACGCCGCCATCGAGACGGCATTCAGACGTTGCGGGCGGGACGCCCGCGCTCCTTCGGAATCCGGGATAAACGAAAACGGGGGGAGGGAGGACACCCCTTTGTTCCCCCTGGCAAGGAAACCTTTGCATAATCTACACGTTCGCAATAATGTCATTCTGAACCCTTCGACGGACTCAGGGTAAACTCCGCGTAGCGAAGTGAAGAATCTATCTAAAGAATATTCTTTTCTATAATGATCCTTCGCTCGCAAAGGCTCCCTCAGGATGACAAAAAGAGTGTTCTTCACCCTGCCGAGCGTTCAATCGTTGACTTACGCAAAGGTTTTCAGGAAAAGGATTTCGTTGAACTTCATTTCTGGAAAAACTGGTAGAATAATCACCGCCTGTTGGAAGATCAAACAAGAAGGAACGATTAGCTGGTGAAACGAGGATTCGGCGTCTGTCCGCCCCGCTTTTGTTCCTGACCGGCCGTTTATATGTCCGTCTTCTCCCGTCCTGCCATGCCCTCGATTGAAAACAACCTGAAGGGCAAGTTCGTCACGCTCACCCTTGTCCTGCTCATTCTCGCAGGGCTTGCGTTGCGCATCCACTCCGCCAACGGCCTTTATGAGAAAGCCGACGCGATAGCCATCGCCATCATGGCCAACGACATCGCCCAAGGCGTCGAATACCCGTTATGGATTTACGGCACTCCTTACGCCGGAACGTTCGAAGCATGGTTTACCGCTCCACTGGTTTGGGCAATAGGCCCGTCGTGGTGGGCCATCCCGTTCGCCACAATCGTAACCTCCACAGCGGGAATCGCGGCCTTCTACATGCTCGCCTCGGCGATAGGCGGCCCACGGGCCGGGTTGTTCGCCGCCGCGTTATGGGCGTTTGCCCCGTGGGGCGCAAGTTATTACAACGTCTCTCCGCGTGGATGCTATCCAGAAACGGTCTGCGGCGGGGCGATCATCCTCTGGTACGCCACACGGCGATGGCAGGGTGGACGGATGTCCATAGCAACGTCTTTTGCGGTCGGCCTTGTGGCGGGTCTGTTGATCTGGTCGCGCCTGCTGGTCGCGCCTTATGTCATCACGCTTGCCGCCGTACTCCTGCTGGTTGACCGCGCCAAATTCATAAACACCCGCAACATGGCGGGGTTGGCTGGCATTGTGACAGGCGCATGGCCTTTCCTTCTCACCTGGAAACGGGTCATGACGCAAGACGCCGTCGGGAAAATGGAAATCGCTGGCATGGCAGAGCGGTTCCGCGCCCTTTATGAGACCATTCTGGCCGGATACTCGCTGGATGGGGATATGGGAGCGCTTGGCGCGGCGTTGCCTGTAGCTTCCCTTGCCCTGTCAGCTGGCGCGGCTTTGTTCTTTATCGTCACGGCTATATTCCTGCTCGTCCGCCGCCCAAAAGAGATGAGGGGGATAAACACTATTCCGCTGACGCTGTTCACTCTCATTTTCGCCGCCATCTATCTTTCCAACACAGCGTCGCTCACTTCACAGGTGCGTTATTCACTCCCTTTATACACGGCGCTTATCGTCTTCCCGGCGCTGGCCGCCGACTGGCTGGCGTCCCGTTCACGCGCCCTGGGCATGGCGGTAATAATATTCCTTGCCAGCTCGGCCGCCATCGTCTCTGAAATCAATTTCGCGGGGGTCAAAAGGGAGGACGCCGTCATCCGCGATCAATCGCAAAGCGCAGTCGCACAGCTTGAAAAGATCGGGGCGCGCTCGGCCATTATCGACGATTTCAACTGGATGGGGCGTTTTTCCTACGAGGCGCTCACCCGTGGTTACGCGCTTAACGTCATGCAAAGCCGGGGCAACCTCAACATGCGCTGGACAATGGAGGTGGAACGCGACCCGGACCCTGTCCACCTAATGAACCCCGATTATACCGTCCAATTCCGGCAGTGGTTGAAGTCGTGTTGCGGTGGGGAGCACGCAAGCCACGACCTTGGGAACTTCGCAGGCATCCGCCAGATAAAAGTTGTCTCATGGCCGTCAGCGTCCATACCCGCATCGGCCTGGAATATTCCGCCCAAAATGCAGGCGTTGGCCGACCGTGTCCACGCCACCACTTTTTATTCCAACGCGAAGCAGGAAGTCATTGTCGAGTTCGACAGGCCGAGGGACTTGACCAAAGTCAGGCTCATATACGGCAACCGTTTCCCGGAAACAGTGAAGCTGGAGCGTAGCGTTGACGGCGTTTCGTGGGAGCGTATCAGCGGGCCACAACCGCCGTCTATGCTGTACCCCGTCGGCGGGAGGGTGTATGAACGGTTCCCTAAGGATCGGGACCGCGAGCATGAGGAATGGAATTTCCCGCCCAAACCCACAACGCTCCTGCGTATGACATTCAACCCTTACGCCGGGGAAACGTACGACCTCCATGAGCTTTTTCTCTACGAGTCATCGGAGGCTTACAGCGAGCCTTCTCTCGACGAAATACGCCAGGCTGTCGAACGCTCCGGCGTGACAACGCTTGCGTGCGACCGGAGTGTGGCTTCGTTTTTTTTCGGCAAGCAGGCGCCCTTTCGCGTGACGCTCCGTCCTTTTTACGAAGCGGACCCGGAGCTTGCCCAGCCGCAATGGAATGCCGGGCCGGGATTTGGGGCGTTGGTTGACAGAGCCGACGCTTTGGATTTGGCCGCGCGTCTTGAGACTCAGAAGGCCGTTTTCACCATGACGCAACTTGGCGCCAAAACCCTGTTCACGTTCCAAAAAGAGAGCGGTCCTGTCTGGTGGACGGGATTTACGCTGATCAACGCGCCTTAGGCGCTACCGGACAAGGACGACGGGCCCTTTGTCCCCCGAAGCTCGGGGGACCGCCACAACGTGGCGAGGGGGTTTAATTAAACCCCTCCGGCGCGAATACGCGCCACCTCCCCGAGCTTCGGGGAGGAAAAGAAGGGTTCCTTCACCCCGCCGAGCGAGAATCGTTTTAATGCGATTGCCCTGGGTTAATCCCTCCTCTTATTGAAAAATTACCCTAATTCTGATATTCATTACACATGGAAAAACTCGACGCGCGACAGAAACAGCTAGTCATCGAAAAGATGAGAGAGCTTAAGGCCAAACCAGAGCTGTTGGCCAAGTACGACAAGGATGGCGACGGAGTGGTCAGCGCGGAGGAATGGGAAGCCGCCCGAAGGGATGTCGTCCGCAAAATTTTGAGAAACCAGTCCAGCAGGGTTTTCCAGGTCGCCCCGATACTCAAAAAACAGAACCGCGACTCCGGGATGGTGTTGTGGATGTACGACCATCGCGACATGATAGGCGCGATACTGATAACTTGCGGCTCGGCAATGATACTCACCGATCCGGGAACGTTTGCGGAACGGGCTCCGCTCCCCTACGCCTGGGGGGAGATGGGAACCACCGGCGACATCAGTTTGGCGATCATATGGCTCAATTGGACGTCATCGGGGTGGACTGGGCTTCTTCTCGCTTTTTTCGGCGTCGTGTGGAGCAGGTTCGCAAATTTTTTCATGGATTGACCGTGCGCCCCTGCCCGCCAACGCATCACCGGATGACTGTCCGGCTGGTGTTCGACCGGTATTTTCAATGAGACCTTTGCATAATGCCCTTGTAGCTGTCCGAGGCGTTCTTCGTCTCGGCCTTCTAAATGAAAGCCCTTCGATAAGTAAAAACGGCGGGGTGAAGAACACCCCGCCGAGCATTAATACACCGCCGAGCGTTAAACCGAGTTTCTTGCGCCGTATCGGCGTGGCATTGATACTGTCTGCCGCGTTTCTCGCCATTTTCCCAACATGCGTTTTCGCCGAGGGAATCGGGATATCCATGAAGGCCGGTTCCGCCCATGTGCGGCCGGGCGCCCCGTTCGAGCTTGAAATATCCGTGGAGGCCGATGGCATCAAATCCCTGCCGGAACCGACTCTGCCACAACTCGCCGGATTGGAGATAACCGGCAAAGCGGTGAGTCAGCAGGTCAAGATCGTCAACTTCTCCGCGATGATCTCCAAGACCATCACCTATACGGCTCGCATCCAGAAAGAGGGCGTCCACACCATCCCGCCCGTGACGGTGGAGCATGGCGGCAAAAAGTATTCGTCCGAGCCTGTCACCATCACGGTGGATCAATCGGCTCCCGCCCCCACTGGAAGGGCGAGCGCCGGGCGGGATCCTCTGGACATGGGCAGGTTCATGAACAAAGGGTTTTTCCCGGGCAGAGGGAAGGATCTGGAAAAAGACGACCTGTTCGTGACGATGGATGTGGACAAAAACGAGACCGTGCCATACGAGCAGATAATAGCCACGTTCAGTTTCTATCGGGCGGTGGAGTTGTGGGAGCAACCCAATTATGTGAAACCGGACTTCAAAGGATTCTGGGTGGAGGAACTCGCCTATTCGCCCACCCGCAAGGAGTTCGTGGAGAAAATCACGATAAAGGATAAGACGTATAACGTCTCACGGCTCAAATACGCGCTTATCCCTATGACGCCGGGCAATGTGGCGATAGACCCGGCGCGGATATACGTCTCGCCCGATCCCTGGTCGGACAGGATAAACCTCTCCACCCAACCGGTGAGCGTTGACACGAAGCCGTTCCCGGAAAAGGGCAAACCCCCGGCGTTTTCCGGCATGACGGGCAGGTACGACGTCGTCTCTTCGGTGGATTCCGTGACCGCTCCGGTGAACGGCGGGATGACTTTGAAGATTACGATAACCGGCGACGGCTATCTCAAGGCCTCGATGGCCCCGCCCAAACCGGATATTCCCGGTTTCGAAGTGTTCGACCCGAAGATTACGGACACAATGGACAAGACGCAAAACGGCCTGAAATCCACAAGGGTCATCGAGTATCCGTTGATACCCAAAGAGGCGGGGGAGAAGATCATCCCATCCATGGCCGTCGTATGGTTCGACCCCGTGAAAAAGGAGTATGTGGAGAAAAAAACGCCCGACGTGAAAGTGACGATAACGCCGGTTGCGGGGCAGGGAGCCACAATCACGGCAAGACGTGGCGAGATAACGCAAAGCGGCTCTGGCATACGGTTCATAAAACCGGACTCAGCAACGCTTGAAGATTACGGAACCCCGCTCTACCGCAAGAAATGGGCGCTGACGCTTTTTATCCCGCCCCTGCTGGCCGTCATTATGGCGTTCGTCGCCGCGAAAAGAAGAGAGCGGCTCGCCAACGACCCGGCGTACGCCAGGCTCCTGAACGCGGCGAAGAATGCCCGCTTAAAACTCGCCGAGGCGGAGAAAACAGAAGACCCCCGCGAGTTTTACTCTATCCTCGACCAGGCCCTGCGCGGCTATCTTGCGGACAGGTGGGACATTCCAGCCCCATCCGTCACCCAGGAAGTGGCGCGGGAGAGGCTTGGCGGAAATAACGGAGCGTTGGAGAAAGTGATCGGATTGATGGACAGACTGGAGGCGGCCAGATACTCCCCAATCGTATCGCCGGAAGGAAGAATGGAATCTCTGGCGCAGGCAGGCGATGTAATCGCCATTATGGAGAGGATGAAATGAGGTTTGCGCTATTGGCCCTCATCGTTACGCTTGCCATATCGGCCCACGCTCATGCGGCCAGCCCGGCGGACATATACAACGAGGGAAACAAAAAATACAGGGATGGCGATTACGAAGGCGCGTTGGCCGTTTACGATTCCATAACCACGCTCAACCCCGATCTGGAATACAACCGGGGCGCGGCGCAACTCAAAGCGGGCAGGCTTGGCAAGGCCGCCGTCCATTTCCGCAGGGCTTTAAAGCTCGCTCCGGGCGATAAAGACGCTCAGGCCAGCCTCGACTACATAAACTCCGTCAAACCCGACAGGGAAAAAATCCAGAAACCGGGAGCGTTGACGGAATTTTTTCAGGACATCCGAAGCCTGGTCTCTGTGGACGCTCTGGCGTGGATGACGCTGGCTCTCTATTACCTCGCCGGTGGGGCAATAGCCCTACTGTTGCTGAGTGGCGGTTCGGCAATACGCAAGCGCATCGCCATCGCCTGCGCTGTTTTCGCGGCGCTCACGATAGTGTCGGGGTCGGCGCTGGCGGTGATGGCCATCGGGATGGAGAGCCATGATATGGCCGTAGCCGTGGACAAAACTGTGGACGCGATGTCGGAGCCGTCGGAGAAAAGCGACAAGCTCTTCACATTCCACGAGGCCACCGCCTGCCGGTTGGGCCGCATGGAGGGGAAATACGTTTTTGTCACGCTCGAGTCCGGCATCTCCGGATGGGTGGAGAGCGCGAAACTTGGGATTATTTGACGCTCATAGTGTTCGCGACATTGTCATTCTGACAGTGTTGTCATTCTGAGCGATATTGTCATTCTGAGGCGAAGCCGAAGAATCCATCGTCACTGTCATTCTGAACGAAGTGAAGAATCTATCATAAAGAATGTTCTATTCTACTTCGATCCTTCGGTCGCAGGGCCTCCCTCAGGATGACAATGCGGGCTCCCTCAGGATGACAACAACGCGTCATTCTGAACGCTAGCATTGTCATTCTGAACGAAGTGAAGAATCTATCATAAAGAATGTTCTATTTTACTTCGATCCTTCGGTCGCTGAGGCTCCCTCAGGATGACAATACGGGCTCCCTCGGGATGACAACA
>JADGAO010000049.1 GCA_015231995.1 Nitrospinota bacterium
AGTTGTCATTCTGAGCGATAGCGAAGAATCTCTCCTCAACTTCGGAATACGGGTTTATTTCACCCACCCCCTACCCCCTCCCCTCAAGGGAGGGGTGAAATAAGACAGTCCTTCCCCTCAAGTGGGGTGAAAAAAGTGGCGCCCTCACCGGCGCAAATCGCCACACTCTCTAGCAAAGGTGGAGGTGAAAGCCGCTGGGCGCTCACTCCACAATTGCCCCGGCGTTCAGGATCGAAGTTAGCCTTTTCCGATTTCGTCGTAAATGGCGTCCGGGGCAATGTCCAGCCCGCCCGGCCAAGTTGGGGCGCCGCAATCCAGATAAACCTTGTTGAACAAATCATGGTCGCGTAACGAGGCGAAAACCCCGGCAGGCTCATCCATTATCATCGGGTTCAAATCAACTTCGCCTCTCGCCCCGTCAACAAACTTTACAGCCAGCCGGTATCCGCTCAATGGTACAACTTCAACAATCCGCCACGGCGAGGATGGAGTTATTCCAACGGTTGAATCTTCCGAGGGATCCGCTTTTGTTGGCATAAATCCCAATCCTCCATCAACTCATCACGATGTAACGCCGCCCATTCCTTAACCAGCGAATAAGCCCTGGCAGACAAGGAACCGCGCAATATCTCCAATGTATCTATTCCGATAAGAGCCTCTTGTTCCCCATATAGGGCATGGAAATGGGGTGGAGCGTGCTATCGCCAAAACATCTGCACCGCGATTCCATAAAACATGCTGATAGTAGGTATAGGATTATTTTGCGCCCGGCGCAAAAGCGGGTCAAGCGGAAGCTGGCCGGAGGCTCACTTTCGCCATTCCTCAACCTGCATGTCCAGGTCGTCTTCATCGTGGGTGAATTTGCGGAGCTTTGCGCGGAGCCGGAACACGGCTTTGGTGTGAAGCTGGGATACGCGGGATTCCGTAATGCCCAAAACTTCCCCGATTTCTTTCATCGTCAGTTCTTCGTAGTAGTAGAGGGAGACGAGCAGGCGCTCCTTCTCCGGCAACATGTCTATCGCCTTGGCGATGATTTCCCGTATCTCCTGCAGACGCGCAAGAGTCTCCGGGTCGGTCTCTTTAGTTCCGGCGAGGACTTCCATGATGTCCCGTTTTTCGCCGTCTTTGTCAACGCCGCCCAAATCCTCCACGGAGAGGATTGTCTGCCCGGCCGCCTGCTGGATAAGCTCGTGGAACTCCTCGATGGAAATGCCCAACGCGCCCGCCACCTCGCCGTCTTCCGCCGGTCTTCCAAGCTGTTGCTCGAGCTTGGCGTAGGTGGCCGACAGGGCGGTGGCCTTTTGCCGCACGGAACGGGGCACCCAGTCCTGCGAGCGCAGTTCGTCGAGCATCGCCCCGCGGATACGTATCTCCGCGTAGGTTTTGAACTGCGTCTCCTTGGTCGGATTATATTTTTCGATGGCGTCAATCAGGCCGATAACCCCGGCGCTGATCAGATCGTCAAGCTCGATGTGCGGAGGCAGGCGCATGGCCACCCTGTGGGCGATGTATTTGACCAATGGAGCGTACTCCATTATCAAAGAGTCCGCTTCCGGCGTGCCAAGCTTTATGCCCTGAGCCGGTGGTTCGGAGTAATAATTTTTTTTCATCTATCGCCCGATTATCTCAATCCTGTAATTATACGTTCAACGATGACGGGGTGTAAAGCGCGAGGCGCCAATTTTGCGCGGTCCGGCCCTTCACCGCCGGTCCTCTCCCTTTTTGCCGTAGGTGGCCGCCGGGGTGACGGCCGGGCCGTCGAAAATTATAACGGCCAGCACCCTTCCCACAATGGCCCCGGCAACACCGGCCACAGCGGCTCTCGTCAACGCCGTCATGATGGTGGAGCCGGTGTACATGGACACAAACCCCGCCACGCCGAACGCAAAGGCGCCGATCGCCCCTGAAAACCGTAAGGTGAAATCTTTCATCTCAGATCACGCTTGTCTAAAATTTTTCCCTGAAACACGTTCATAAACCCTTGCCAATGGGAATCGGGTCAGGCCTGTGTGTCTGCCCTCTCTCATGCGGGCGAACACGCAGGTTCGCCCCTACTTTTAGTTCAGGCGCGCATCGCCAGCATCCTGTCCCAACCTATCTGAGCCGCAGGCAGGGTGTCCACCAGAGTCCGGGCTATCTTGCGGACAGCCTCCGCCGCCCCGCAACCGGGATACCGCTCGGTGAAAAGCCTCTGTTCACGCACCGATTTTACCACCATCTCGTCGTAAGGTATGCTTCCGAGAAGTTCGATGGCGATGTTGAGGTTGAACCTGTCGGAGACCTGTTCGAGCCGCCGATGCACTATCTCCCCGTCGCGCCTGCCGGATACGCTGTTGACGATGAGGCGGAACCTGCGCTGGCCGTAGTCGCGGGAAAGTATTTTCATCAGCGCATAGGCGTCGGCGAACGCGGTCGGCTCGGTGTTGGTTATCACCGCCACTTCGTTGGCCGCAGAGCAGAAGTACATGACGTTGGCCGAGATTCCGGCGCCGATGTCGAAGAGCACGTAGTCGTAGTCCGCTTCGAGGGCCTCAAGCTCCGTTTTGAGAGCCAGCATCTCCTCGCCGTTAAGCTCGCTGTATTTCCTGTGGCCCGATCCGGCGGGTAGCACGTCAATGCCGCCCGGCCCACGGATGATGACCTCCTCTATCGTCTTCTCGCCGCTGATGACATGTTGCATGTTGAACCTGGGAGCCAGCCCCAGCAGTATGTGGACGTTGCCCAGCCCCATGTCCGCGTCGAACACCAGCACGCGCTTGCCCGCAGAGGCCAGCGTGTAGGCGAGGTTGGCGACGAAATTGGTCTTCCCCACCCCGCCCTTGCCGGAGGCCACCGCAAGACCGCGTATTTTCCCCGTCCCTATGGCGGGCCGCCCGGAGGTTTTCAGCGAAACGCCCCTTGAAAATTTTCTCAATCCATCCGCCTGATCCATTTTCCTGTTCTCCTAATCTATTTTCACGCCTTGCGGCTATCGTTAAACTACGTTGTGAAAAGCCCGTTGATGAGCCTTTTGGCTCCCGCCTCTTCCATATCCTCCGGCACACGCTGGCCTGTCGTGAAATACGCTACGGGCAGGCCCGTCTTGACACTCTGGTTAAACACCGGCCCCATCTGCGCCGCCTCGTCGAGTTTCGTGAACACGATGCTCGACAGAGAGAGGGCCGAAAAGTTTCTTATCGCTTCTTCCATCTGCCGCTCGGACGATGAGGCCGACAGGGTCATCTTCACATCCACCGACGGATGTCCGCTGAAAAACTCCGCCAGCTCGCCTATCTGCTCGCGGTCGCGCTGACCTCTGCCAGCCGTGTCTATCAGGATGACATCGAGCCCTTTGCGAAGGTGGAGGGCGCGGCCAAGGTCGTGCGGCGTAAGAACCACGTCTATGGGGATGTTAAGTATCTTCGCGTATATCTTGAGCTGTTCGACAGCGGCTATGCGGTATGTGTCTATCGTGGCAAGCCCGACTTTCAATCCTTCACCGGCGAGCCTCGCGGCGAGTTTAGCCACGGTCGTGGTCTTGCCGACGCCGGTGGGGCCGACCAGCGCGACGGCCTTTGGCCCGGCGGAGGGGTCTTCGGATTTGGTTATCCAGCCGCCAAACACCATCGTGTCGCGCATCCGGGCGGCGGCGAGGTGGATGAGCGTCCTGATATCCGGCTCGCGCCCGTCGGCGCTTTTCATTATTTCGTCAATGAGCGCCTGGGCGTATTCCCCGGCAACGCCCCTGTCCTTGAGTATGCGGAAGAGGGCAATCAGATTCTTGCCCATTTTCATTTCTTTTTCGGACATGGACCTGTCCATCAGGTGATAGACCAGCGATTTCAATTCCCGCAGGTCTTCGGCGACGCTCAGGGGCATTTTCTCCCTTTCGGCGCCCTGCGAAATGCCGTCGAGGTTTTTCCTGATAGCCTCGACCCCATCAAGGATAGGCTCCAGCGCGGCCACAGTGCCTTCCAGTATCTTCCTGGCCTCCTGCGCTTCTCCCTGTCCACGATCCTGGCGTTCCTGACGTTCCGGCCTCTCCTCGACGTAGTTTTTCTTTTTCGCGGGTTTGGGAGCGCCCGAAGAAGCCGCAGTCACCTCGAACACCTGCCTGCCGAACAACCCGAAAGCCCCCTCCCCTTTACGCACCTGGCGCGCGCCGAGGATCACCGCTTCCGGCCCCAGGTCGCTTTTCACCATGCGAAGGGCTTCGCCCATGTCCACGGCTTCGTATCGTTTAACCTGCATCATGAGCTTTCGGCTCCCTTATATTTTTGCGACGGCGAGGTTTTGCAACTTCACGTCCATCGCCACTTCGTTGTGTGAGAGCACGGTCAAATTCGGGATGTGCCGCTCCATCATCTTCCTGATGTGCATCCGCACGGCAGGGCCGGTAAGAAGGACCGGCGAGGCCCCTATCGCGTCGAATTTGCCTATATTCGCCTTGAGAACCTCGATGAGCTTCTGCGCCGCCTTCGGATCGAGCGCAAGATAGGAGCCGTGGTCTGTGACCTTTATGGCCCGGAGCACAACCTCTTCCGTCTGCGGATCGAGGGTTATGACGTAAAGCGACCCGTCCGCCGACTTGAGCGATTTGCATATCTGCCGCGACATGGCGGAGCGGACGTATTCGGTGAGAATGTCCGTGTCCTTGGTGATGGAGGCCCAGTCGGCCAGCGTCTCCAGTATCGTGTGCAGGTCGCGGATGGAGACCTCCTCGCGCAAAAGGTTCTGCAAAACCTTCTGCGTCTGCCCCAGCGTGAGTTGGCCGGGGATAAGCTCCTCGACAACCTTCGGGTTGGTTTCCTTGAAGGTGTCTATGAGGCTCTGGGTCTCCTGGCGTCCCATAAGCTGGCTCGAATGCCTGCGTATGATCTCTTTTATGTGCGTGGTGATGACCGTGGCCGTGTCCACCACGGTGTACCCGCTCATGCGGGCGCGTTCTTTGTTGGAGTCGCTCACCCAAAGGGCGGGCAGGCCGAAAGTGGGGTCGCGCGTCTCCACGCCGGGTATTTTGGCAACGCCGGTGCCGGGGTCTATGGCAAGGTGATGGTTCATCCAGAGGTCTCCACGCGCCACTTCCACCCCTTTGATGAGGATGGAATACTCGTTTGACTTCAGCTGGAGGTTGTCGCGTATGTGCATGGGCGGCACGATGATGCCCATCTCCAGCGCGAACTGCCTGCGAAGCGATTTTATGCGCTCCAACAACTCGCCGTCCTGCGCCTGATCCACCAGCGGGATCAGCTCGTAGCCGATCTCCAACTCCAGGGTATCGAGCGGTAGCAGGGCTTCCACTTTTTCCTGCGGCGGCGCCGAGGCGGCTTTTTCCGCTTCTTTTTTCTCTATAGCGACAGCCTCGTCCTCGGCCTGGCTAAGAAGGTAGGCAAGCCCTCCAGCCCCTGTTCCAAGCGCCATGAACGCCACAGTCGGCATCCCGGGCACAAGGGCCATGAACAGCAGGAACCCGGAGGCTATCCCCATTGCGCGGGGGCTTACGAACAGCTGATCCACCAAATCCTTGCCGAGGTTGGCCGAACCGGCGGTCCGTGTCACTATCAAGCCGGAGGCGGTGGAGATCAGAAGCGTGGGCAGTTGCGCCACAAGCCCGTCGCCGATGGTGAGTATCATATAAACGCTGGCCGCGTCCGCCATCGGCATTCCCTGTTGGAAAACGCCGATGGTAAACCCGGCCACTATGTTGACTATTGTAATCATGATGCCGGCCACGGCGTCGCCGCGCACGAACTTGAGCGCGCCATCCATGGAGCCGTAGAAAGTCGCTTCGTCTTCCAGAGCCTTGCGCCTGGCGCGCGCGTCCGTCTCGGTGATTAGCCCTGCGTTAAGGTCGGCGTCTATGCTCATCTGTTTGCCGGGCATGGCGTCGAGGGTGAAACGGGCCGCAACCTCGGATATGCGGGTCGCGCCCTGGGTGATGACCTTGAAGTTGATGATGACGAGTATCGTAAAGACAACCGCGCCAACCACATAGTTGCCGCCCACGACGAACAGGCCGAACGCCTCGATCACTTTGCCCGCCGCGTCCGTCCCTTCGTTGCCGTGCAGGAGCACAAGCCGGGTGGTGGCCACGTTCAAGGAGAGCCTGTACAGAGTCGTGATAAGAAGGAGCGAAGGGAACACCGCAAACTGCAGTGGGCTTTTTATATAAACAACCACAAGCAATATCACCATCGAGATGGTGATGGAAAACGCAAGAAGCACATCGAGAAGGAACGGAGGCAAGGGAATGACCATCACGACCATGATGCCGACAATAAGTATGGCAAGACCTATATCGGCGTGTTTGGAGAACCCATCCATTCTCGCTTGAGCAGTCGCCATTTTGCCTAAAACTCCCTTTTCGCCAGATTATTGGCGCAATCAGCGTCATTTTCCCGGCGCGCCAAACTCTTGACGCCCAAGGCCCCTGTCGCCGATTTATTCAATTTCAACTCTAAACGTCCTGTTTTAGAAGGTCTTATTCTTAAGCTTGTAGATGTAAGCCAGTATTTCCGCCACGGCTTTGTACATCGTTTCCGGTATCACTTCTCCTATATCCACTGTCTTAAACAATGTTTGTGCCAATGGCTTGTCTTCCATGATGGGGATTTTGTGTTCTTTTGCGATTTCCCGTATTTTCAGGGCCACATAGCCGGAGCCTTTGGCGATAACCATAGGGGCCACGTCCTTGTTGCGCTCGTATTTGATGGCGATGGAGAGGTGGGTGGGGTTGGTGATGATGACCTCCGCCTCCGGCACTTTGGACATCATGCGGGAGCGGAACATCTCGAACTGTTTCTGGCGTATCCTGGCTTTTATCCGTGGGTCGCCCTCCATGTCTTTGCGTTCGTCTATCACCTCTTGCTTGGTCATTTTCAGGTTTTTGTTGTACTGGTAACGCTGGTATGCGTAGTCCACACCCGCAATTACGGCAAGCACCGCTATAACCTTGATGAACAGGTAATACGCCTCGTCGGCCACCATCAACAACGCCTGTTCCACCGGAAGTTCCATGAGGTTGGGCGCCATCTCCCACTGCCCTGCGAGGCTCAGATAGACCGTCACGCCTACCACGGCGATCTTGCCCATGGATTTGAACAGGTTGACGAACCCATCCACGCTGACAATCTTTTTGAAACCCTCCAGAGGGTTTAGTTTGTTGAACTTGAGAGAGAGAGGCTCCCAACTGAGCAAAAATCCGTCGTTCTGCCAGTAGTTGACCATGACCCCCACCACCGCGACGGAAAAGAGAACTGGAGCCAGCAGATAAAACAGTTTCTCCAGCGTCACCTTTAAAAGGTGGTGCATGGAGTCCTCCGTGACGACATACGACCCGGAGGCGGAAAAATACTCCCTCCACAAGTCCAGCACGCCGTTAATGAACGACATCCCGAAGAAGGTGAAGAAAATAAGGCTTGTCAGTATGACTGCAACGGAGTTGACCTCCATGCTTTTGGCCACCTGCCCCTTCTCGCGGGTCTTCTGGATTTTACGATCGGTTGCGTTCTCTGTACGCGATTCCTGGTCTTCAGCCATGCCTCTTCACCTTTTTGGGGCTGTCTCCCAAATGCTCGGCGTGGGTGTTCTTCACCCCGCCGTCCTTAAGGAAGAATAAACTCACGTTAAACGACAAGGAGTTCGAGGTGAAGAACACCTCGAACAACGTTTGTAGCTTCTGGTTTACCATTTGGGACAGCCCCTCTTTCCGGCTTTTCAGCGCATCGCGTTAAAAAGAAGCGTCATGCTCTGGCTCATCTCGCCCATCAACCTTTGCACATACATGGAGAAGGCGGGCATGGAGAACGCTATAGTCAGCATCCCGACCGTGATGGTGAAGGGAAAACCGACCGCGAAGATGTTCAGTTGCGGCACAGTGCGCGCCATAAGGCCCATCGCGGCCTGTTGTATAAGAAGCGTAACGGTGACGGGCGCGGCTATCTGCGCCGAAGCGGTGAGCGCGGCCCTCATGCCGTTTACGAATATCTCCCCGAACCCCGCCCCCGGATGGAACCCTCCGATGGGCAGGATCGCAAAACTGTCCGATATGCCCATCAACATCATGTGGTGGGCGTTGAACGCGAGCAGTAGGAGCATCGTGGTTATGTTGAGCAACTGCGTGGTGACGGAGACCTGCGCTCCGGTGGTTGGGTCAATGACGTTGACGATGCCGAAGCCTATCTGGAAGTCAATGAAACTGCCCGCAATCTGGACTGCGGAGAGCATCAGGTTTATCAGGAACGCCGTCGAGATTCCTATCATCGCCTCGCCTGCGATGAGAACCGCCATTTGGAGAAGGTCCATGTCCACGCTGACGGCCTTCGTGTCCAGCAGAGGGAATATGATCGCCGCCGTTACCGCCGACAGGCCGATCTTGACCTGCCTGGGCATGTTCGCCGCGCCCAGCATCGGCAGGAACACGATCATGGACGAAACTCTGGTGAGCACCAGCAGGTAGGCCTGCAACCATTCGATCCTGAAGGGAAACAGGTCGGGCACGGCCGTTTACCTTATATACATCGGTATGTTTATTATGACTCTGGCCGTGAAGTTGACCATCATCTCTATCATCCACGGGAAGAAAAGGACAATGGACGCCATGACCGCCAGTATCTTGGGGATGAACGTGAGCGTCATCTCCTGTATGGAGGTGACGGCCTGGAACATGGACACGGCCACGCCCACCACCAGCCCGAACCCCAGCATCGGCGCGGCTATTATAAGAGCCAGCTTCAACGCCTCGGCGGAAAAGCTGACCACGAAATCCGGCGTAACCATTTTTTATTCTCCCAGCCTACATCACAAAACTTTTCATAAGCGACCCGGCGATCAGATACCAGCCGTCCACAAGCACGAACAGCATCAGCTTGAACGGAAGCGATATCATCACCGGCGGAAGCATCATCATGCCCATTGACATGAGCACGGAGGCTATCACCATGTCCAGCACCAGGAATGGTATGTAGATAAGGAACCCTATCGTGAACGCTGTGCGCATCTCGGATATTATGAAGGCCGGGATCACCACATGCGTCGGCACTTCGTCCACGGTCTGCGGGCGGGGTATCCGGGCCATCTCCACGAAGAGGGCAAGGTCTTTCTCCCTGGTCTGGTTCACCATGAACTCGCGAAGCGGGGTCATACCCTTGTTGTACGCGTCCTCCATGCTCATCTTCTCCTGTGAAAAGGGCACGAAGGCGTCGTTGTACATCTTCATGAAGACCGGTTGCATGATGAAAAACGTCATGAACAGGGAAAGGCCCGCCATCACCTGATTGGGCGGAGCGTTCTGCGTGCCGAGGGCCTGGCGAAGGAAACTCATCACCACCACAATCCGCACGAAGGAGGTCATCGTGATGATTATTGACGGCGCAAGCGATAGCACCGTCATCAGGATAAGTATCTTTATCCCCGCGCCGACCTTGCCCGGGTCGCCGGTTTCGCTTAGCGATATGTTGATGTCGGGCAGGCCCGGCCCCTGCGCGGACGCGTCGCCGGTGGCCAGCGCCCAAATCCCGGCCGTAAGAGCCGCGACAATCGCAAGTCGTGTGTTAGCGTTCATGGCCTCAGGCTATTCCCAAGTTAGGGTTTTTCGCGCGTATTGCGCCAGTCACCTTGCGCATAAGCTCCTCGCGGCTCGACGACGGCCCCATGTCTTTGGTCTCCACCTTGCCGGAGGGGCGGGTGAACGGGGTCTCGCGTGGCGCGGTATCGGCGGTTTTAAGATTGCCTGCAAACGTCGCCGGGTTGTCCTCGTCCATCAGGGCGGGAGGAATTGCGGAAAAACCCTTGTCCCCTTTGGCGTTGAGCGACGCGGCTAGCTTCTTTAACAGACTGCCGCCTTTTTCCACGCCGCCCATGTTCTTCATGTATTCCGAAATGTTCTTGGGGATGCCGCCTTTGTCGCCGCCGCCGGACATGCGCCTGAGACGGTCGGCGCTTTCCATGTTGTCTATCGTGGTGAGCATCGTTATGCTGTCGCCGGATATGCCGAGCACGATTATCTCCCCGGCCACGTCCACCACCGATATCTGCTTTTTCACTCCGATGGAGCTGGTGGATAAAACTTTCACCACGCCGCCGTTTCCAAAAGCCGTGTTAAGCTTGCCCATGTATTTCTGCGCCACCCACGCCAGGGCCAGTACAAGGCCGACAACAAGGGCCAACGCGCCTATCATTTTGGCGCCCATCGCCGTCAGGCTCGGAGCCTCCGGAGCTTTTGGCTCTTCGTAGGTTATAAGCTTCTTACCCTGCGCCTTGTCCGGTTCGGCGGACTTCGGGGCCTCCGCCGCGTAAGCGGGTTGAGCCAAAAATCCGAAAGTCTTTTTCGGAGCGTCCTGCGCCGGTGCGGGTTCGGCCTTCGCTACTGGCGCCGGTTCAGCTGTCTTGACGGGGCTTTCGGAAGATTCTTTTTCCATTTTGCGGAGCAGTTCCATCGCGTCTTTCTCAAGCGGTTTGGCGGATGCGGTCTCCTGCGAAGCCTCAACCGCCAGAGGTTTGGCGATGGTGGCCGGTTTCTCGGAAGAGATATCCTTCACCGCCGCAACGGGCGCGGAAGCTTTTTTCTCTAACGTAAGCGTCACTGTCGCACCGTCCTTTTTCACTTTCCACGCGGACGAAAACGAGCGAGGGTCGCCAGGTATGAAGAGCCGCGTCCGCACTTTGTTCGCGCTCACCTGCGCCGCCATCGCGTTGATTGCGGAACCGCCCCCGGCGCGGAACTCCCGTTTGGGCGGGTTCGTGTACGCGTTCGGAAGGTCTATCTGTATTGATTTTTGAAAGAACGATGGCGTGAACTCGCCTTTGTATTCTTCGGCGAACCTGAAAGCCATGTCAATCCCGCCATCGTGTTCCGTCACCGTGATCCCTTCGAGCTTCTTAAGCCCGGCGAGGTTGGCCGCCGAAAACGCCGGATTGGCCGAGACGAGTATCCATGTCAGGGTCAGCGCCGCAATTATTAACCTTTTCACCGTTGCATCTCCAATTCTTGCGCCATATAGCCGTCTTGTTTTTGACGGCGTCTGCGCGCTGGTAATCTCGAATAGTGGATAGAGCAATCGGTGTGCCACAAGAAAATGGCGGTATTTTGACGGGGTGTGCGTGAGGTGGGCTCTCAAATGCTCGGCGGAATGTTCTTCACCCCGCCGTCTTCGCTTATCAAAGAGATTGCATTAGAAGTCCGAGGTGAAAAATACCTCGATAACATGTAAGTTGACACCGGTATATATTAGGTATAGATATTATATATGGAATTTGAGTTCGACCCCGATAAAAGCGCCGTCAATAAGGAAAAACACGGGATTGACTTTTACGAAGCCCAAAGGTTGTGGGATGACGTGGATTTCATAGAAATTCCTTTAAAGACCGCTGATGAACCAAGGTTTTTGATAATCGGAAAGATTTCGGAAAAACTCTGGTCTGGGATTGTCACTTACAGGGACACCAAGATAAGGATCATTTCCGTACGGCGCTCGAGAAAAGAGGAGATCGGCATCTATGAAGGCTAAAGCTCTTGATAAAAAATTCGACGAAGGGAAAGATATTTCCCAATATCTGGACATGTCAAAGGCGCGAAGGGCTGGGCAGGAGCAGAAAAGGGTTAACGTGGATTTCCCTTTATGGATGATCCACCTGCTGGATAAAGAAGCCAAGCGCCTTGGCGTGCCACGCCAGTCCGTCATCAAGGTGTGGGTTGCGGAGCGGCTTGGAAAGGCGTCCTGACTCTACCTCTTTACCCCATTGATTCGATGCGTTCCTGCGGGCTGATTATCTCGGTGATACGTATTCCGAACTTTTCGTTGACCACCACCACCTCGCCTTTGGCGACGGTTTTTTCGTTGACCAGAAAATCGAGCGGCTCTCCCACCAGCTTCGACAGCTCGATAACCGAACCCTGCCCAAGCTGAAGAAGGTCGTTTATAAGCATCTTCGTCCGGCCAAGCTCCACCGTAACCATCAGCGGTATGTCCAGGATGCGGTGCATGTCGGAACTTAACGGGGCGGCCTGCGCCGGACGGCTTGCGGGCCGTTCCCTGGCAGGCTCGGCGTAAGCGGGTGGAGGCTCCGCTATGGCGATGGGAGCCGTTTCCTGTTTGGCGGCGCTTGGCATAGCCGCGTCCCGGAGCATTTCTTTCTGCTTCTGAAGATCCTCCGCCGCCGCCGCCCAAAGATCGTCCTCGTTTTCCACGCCTATTTCCCCTTCAGCCATATCGTCTCCGGTTTTTATGTGGAGCTTTCATGCAACGCCGTATCCTGTTTTTTGGAGCCAAGCCTCGGTATCGCCCGTTTCACCCTCACGGCGCGGTTCCCTTTTACCACGCCGGGCATGCCCTTGAACTTGGGGATTCCCTCCACCCTTATGATCATCTCGCTGTCCGCGTCGTTGTCCAACTGCACCACATCGCCCTCCCGAAGAGCCATGTAATCCCGTGTGGACATGGACGCTGTCCCCATCTCCACCTTTATCTGGACATAAGCCGACGTCAGCCTGTCGCGAAGCCTTTTTATCCAAGCCTGGTCTATCTCGAGCTGGTCGCTCTGAAAACCGGCGCGGAGCTTTGCGATGATCGGCTCTATCGTCGAATAAGGCAGGCAGACTGTCATCGTGCCGTTGACCTGGTCAAGCTCCACCTCGAACATGATCGCCACCACAACGTCTGTCGGCGGCACGATCGCGGCGAACTGGGGGTTGACCTCCGAACGGACGAAACTCATCTTGACCTGATGCACCGGTTTCCACGCGGATTCCATATCCTCGAGAACCATGTGCACGACCTTGCGTATCATCCTTTGCTCTATCGTGGTGAAGTCGCGCCCTTCGATTTTCATCTTGGCTTCGCCGACTCCGCCGAAGAAGGTGTCCACCAGCGCGAACACGAGCTTGCTTTCCACCACCAGAAGCGCGAAACCGCGCAAAGGCTCTATCTTGAAAATGTGCAGGGACGCCGGCACCGGCAACGATTTTATGAACTCGCCGAACTTTACGGTGTCCGTGGAGACGGCGGAAATGTCGAGCACCTTGCGAAGCGCGGACGACAACGCGTTGCGAAACAGGCGCGAGAAACGCTGGTTGATGATGTCGAGCGTAGGCATCCTGCCGCGTATGATGCGTTCCTGGCTGGTGAGGTCGTAGGGGACTATGCCGGAATCGTCCGCGACATACTCCGCCTCGGTCTCTATCTCACCGTCGGTGACGCCTCGTAACAGCGCGTCGACTTCTTCCTGGGAAAGAACTTGGCTCATGGGAGCAAAAGCCCCTAAATATATTGAATTTCCAGCCTATTGTACCACGAATTCCGTGAAAAACATTTCCGTGACCACCCCAGACGTGATGGACTGGTTGATACGTTTAATCATCTCCAGCTTAAGCTCCAGCTTCCCCTCGGGCGTCAACACTTCTTCCGGCGTCTTGCTGGAGAGCACGCCGATCACCGAGTCCTTGATCTGCGGGGCGCGGTTGGTCAATTCCTCCTTGGTCGCCGCAGAGGAAACCTGAAGCACCATGATGATTTTTATATATCTGCCGCCTTCACCGACCAGGTTGACGATGAAAGGAGGAAGCTCCACAGT
This sequence comes from Nitrospinota bacterium, assembly GCA_015231995.1. Taxonomy (GTDB): domain Bacteria; phylum Nitrospinota_A; class UBA7883; order UBA7883; family JACRLM01; genus JADGAO01. The sequence continues at coordinate 13,549 of JADGAO010000049.1, forward strand.
CTCGCCTAACGTAGTAGCGGATTTGCCTCCTTTTCCATCGGCCTTGCCGCCCTCCCCCGCCGCTCCGTGTTCGGCTGTAGGCTCCGGTTTCTTTACAACAAGGAAATATACAGCGGCCCCTCCGCCAACCAGCAGAAGCGCCACGAGAACAACGATGATAATCAGAAGCGGACTTTTCTTCTTCCCGCCGCCGTGGCCCGCCGCCTCTTCCTCGCTCATCTTTCAATTCCTCCTCAAAGTGGACATAGCCGTACAAGAAAGGTATCGGCTAATGACACCCAATTCATTTAGCGAAATCGGCGCCAAAGTTAAAATTTTCACACCGCGTCAAAGCTATGACGCTTTTTATGCGAAATCTCATATCGGAATGATAAACCCGGCCATGGTCTCTCTGGATGATTATATTTGAATCCGGGCGGAATATGAATGGAAAGAGCGTTTATGAGCCACGCTCGAACAATTGCCCGGAGGGGGGGGGCTAGAGCTTCGTCGTTCGCTACTCTCGATGGCAAATAGCGGAGCTTATATTGTCATTCTGAGCCCTTCGTTTCACTCAGGGTAAACTCTGCGAAGAATCTATCAAGTAGCATATTCTTTTATACTTTGATCCTTCGGTCGCTAAAGCTCCCTCAGGATGACAAGTATGTGTCATTCTGAACGGAGCGAATGCGAAGTGAAGAATCTATCCAATATGATCCCTCAGTCGCAAAGACTCCCTCAGGATGACAAAAAAAGACAGCGAGGTGAAGAACACCCCGCCGAGCATCATTATGCCAAGTATCAATTTGTAGAGCGTTTGGGGGATTACGCAAAATACCCCCGTTTACAGGGGATGTTTAAGCGCCAGCTTCTGGTTTTCCGACCCAAGCATGGGGTCCTGCAACGTGACTGTCATCGGGAGCATCCCCTGCCCGGCTATCCTCACCTCGAAAATAAGGTGTTTAGAGTTGCCGACGGGCTTCCCCCACGACGCATGAACCCGCCATATGTCCCGCCCGCTATAATCGGGCGTTCCGTATATTTTCACCAGATCGTCGTAAAGCTTTTTTGTATCTGGTTTTTCGGGAAAGAACTCCAGCCTCTGTATGAAATACAGCTTGCCGCCGAGATCGCGCGAAGTGAACCGCAACGACACGTTGGCGGAAAGCCCCTTAAATCCAAGCGACGCGCCGTCTTTGGCTTTGACTTCCTCGATCTTCGCGCTGGGCACGGCCTTGGCGGCCTCCTCGACGGTCATCCCGAGCTTGAACCCTTCGAGGGTGAAGTTCGTGACATCCGTGTTGGAGTTGACGCTCGACGAGCATGAAGGCGCAAAGGCCAAGGCCAACGCCATCACGGCGTGGCGCAACATCCTAAATGATTTTGAAAACGTTGTTTTCGGAGTCGAAGCTGACCACGATGGCGCTTCTGCTCTCCCCTTTGACGACCACTTCATACTCGTATTCGTATTCCCCTTCCTTTGCATCCCTGGAACCGCTCATGGCGATTTTAACCTTGCGCTCGCCCGCAGGGAATAAAAACTTTTGGTAGATGTAACATGCGCTGTCCTTGTGTATCCCGGATGGCGGAAGCTTGATGTCGGCCATTTTAGCCCCATCCACCCATATAGCAAGCTTTAACGGCACGCGTTCCCTGCTTCCGCACTCCCTGTTGACACCCCGCATGTGTTTGAGGCGCTTTTCCGCCGCCGCGTTGAATTCCGCCAGTTCCCGCTCGTCGCAGAGATGCGCCTTGTCCGTAATCTTCTTGAAAGAGACGATTATCCCCATCAAAGACGGATCGGTGAACGTGTGCGCCGGCCATGTGGAGAAGACTCCCACAAAAACCACCGGAAACGCCAACACAAACATGGCGAATGGCGACAGACCCGGTTTCTTTTCCAATTTGCTTTCCTCTTCGCTCATCGCACGCCTCCTTTGACCCGCGAAGGCTCCTCTTTTACCTGTTCCATGAACTCGCCTATTTCACTCATCAGTTTATCCGCGTCAAACGGAGATACAAGGGCCACCTTCAGGTTGACGTTCGTCAATTCCTCTACAAGGAACGTGCTGGTGCGGTCTTTGCTCATTCTTCGCCGCGTCTCCCTGTAATGGCAGTCAAGCGGCCTGCACCCAACCACCACAACGCCTTGCGCGCCTCCCTTCCTGCTGTATTCCACCATGGCGGGGCTGACTACGCCTATGCACGGCGTCACCATTACAGCCACGCTGGGGTGCGCGGCCAGGGTCATCCCGTCTTCGGATGTGATCGCCGCCAAGTCCAGGCTCCTGTCACAGATGAACGCCATAATTTTGGGTTTGCCGTTGGAGACGGAGCTGGCAAGAGCGTCCTCTATTTTCTTCTGATAGTCGGTCTTCGTCATGCCGTCCATGGATACTGCGGAAAACTCGCAGGATGTGACGCAAAA
>JADGAO010000004.1 GCA_015231995.1 Nitrospinota bacterium
GAGGTGTTCTTCACCTCGGACTCCCAATCTTAGGGCATTTTGACAAACAAAGATGACAATCCTGATCCTTCGGTCGCAGGGCCTCCCTCAGGATGACACACTCTGGAAATTGTTGTTGCTGTCCGAGGTGTTCTTCACCTCGGACTCCCAATCTTAGGGCATTTTGACAAACAAAGATGGCGGGGTGAAGAACACCCCGCCAAGCATCAATGAAAGGCAACGGCGCGAAGGAATTGAAACGCCCACTGGTGGCGTACAGCTACTTCTCCAGCGAGCCTAACGGTATGAGTGTCTGTTCCGTGGCCGACACTAACGGCGCGTAGCTGAGATAGGCGTTGGCGGTAATCGTGACCGGCTCTTTAGGCTTGATGTTGAACATGAACCGGGCCGCTCGGGTTTCGCCGGGGTTGATAGAGCTGTTCTCGATAATCCTTTTGCCGTTGACACATGCGGCGCCTCCGGGCGTGATGACTTTCCCATCCACCCCTGAGATCTTCTTCCCAAACGTCTTTTTCTGGCTCTCCGTCCTGCCATCCGCATCCTTCACGGTCACTTCCAGAATCAGTTCGCGCGGCTGGGTTCCAGTCGGCACGGCGTGGCCGGCACGTGCGTTGGTGACGTCAATATCCACGACATACCGCTCTCCCTTTGAAGGGGCCGACTTGACCAGATGCAGTTTAATCGCCCCTTTCATGGTATCGAGGTTGTGCGAAAGGCTATGGTCGTGAACCTTGCTAGCGGTTGAGGGCTTGATCGCCGGATCCGCCGGAGAGCCGGAAATCCTCGGCATATGGCATCCCTGGCACTGCACGCCTTTGGCGGCGTATCCAGACGTTTTCCACTCGCTGTATGTCGTGGCGGTCTTGACGCCGTGGACGCTTGTTATCTCATGGCAACCGGCGCACAACTCGGACTTGTTGAACCACTCCGCATACGAGGCGGAATGGGCGGGCGATTTGGCGTCTTTCATCGAAGCCCGTTTCTTCCCCGCCACGTCAAGCTTGAACGGCTCCGGCGACGCCAGGTCCACGCTTTCGATGGAATGGCAGAAATCGCATGTCACCCCCTCGCTTGTGATGGGAAGGGCCGCATCGGCGTCTTTGGTGGAGATGGTCGTGGGCGCATGGCACTTGAGGCAGGTCTCTTTGGCGGCGCCTTTGGTGGCAAGATACTCCCGGGCGTAGGCCATGCTGAAAATGGGGTTGGTGAACGACAACGAGTGCAGGGAGCGGGAGAACTCCTCGTAGATGTCCTTGTGGCAAGTCCCGCAGACCTGTGAGCTTGTGAACCCGTGGGCTTCCACCTTTGCGTCAACGGCGAAGGCAGTGGTGGATATGAAAAGATGCCCCATCAATAGAAAAAGCAGAAGCGTTTTGCCGGCGGTGGTTGAGTGTCTTCTCATTCTCTCCTCACTCCAACTGACGTATGAAATAAACATGCGCCGGACACTACGATTCCCCAAAAAACGCTATCCCAAAAAACGCCTGACACGCGGGATCAAATCCTCGGCCATTATGGGTTTGCCGACGAAATCGTCCGCGCCGAGACGGAACGCCTTCTCGCGGCTTTCCATCTGATTGTCGGCGGTTATGATTATAACCGGGGTGGAGGCGGTCTCAGGATTCTTTTTGATGGCCTGCAAAAGGTCAAAGCCGCTCATCTTCGGCATCATTATGTCTGTGATTACGATATTCGGACGTTCGTTTTCCAAAATGCCCAGGGCCTGTTCGCCATCCTCCGCCTCCAGCACGTTAATGCCGATTCTGGCCAGATGCTGTTTGAGCAGGTATCGCACGGGAGCCTGGTCGTCCACAATCAACGCCACAGGACTGACCGGCGAAAGATTTGCGTAAAACACGCTTCCCCGGCCCTCTTCGGACTCCACGGTCAAATCCCCTCCCATGGCCGACATAATATCGTGGCTCAAAGGAAGGCCCAACCCTGTGCCCAGCTCCCCCTCCGTTCCCGGCGAAGTGGTTTTTTCCTCGTGCCGGAAGAGGAACGGAAGGAAGCTCTTCTTTATCCCGACGCCCGTGTCTTGCACGGCGACAATTCCGTTTCCCGGGGCGAACACCCTTACAACCCCTCCCCTCGAGGTGAACTTCACGGCGTTCGTGAGAAGGTTTTGCAGTACCTCTACAAACAGGTTGAGGTCCGCGTATAACCTTGACCCGGCCGGAATTTCGTTGGAGAGGGCGACTCCCTTGCCAGCCGCCTGCTGGGAGATGTGGGCAAGCGCCATTGTCACCACCACCGACGCGTCGAAAAACCTGAATGCCGGCTTTATTTTGCCTGTCCTGAGCCTGCTTATGTCCAACAGCTCGTCTATCATATGGATCATGCGATGCCCGCTTTGCAGGACGTGGGTCATGATATCCCTGTTGCGTTCGCTGACTGTCTCGTCATTTATGACTTCCAACAGGCCGATGATGCTTGCAAACGGAGATTTGAGGTCGTGGGCGACAAGCGAGACGAACTTGTCCTTGAGTTTCGTGGCTTCCTCCGCCCTCTCTTTGGCCTCCGTAAGCTCCCGCATGATCCTCTGGCGCTCCGTTATATCCGAAAACGCCACCACCACGCCAGTGACCTGGGAGTCATCTATCATGGGAGAAGCGATAATGCTGGCGGAGAACATTCCGCCGTCCTTCCTGGTAAGAAGCTCGCCGTCAGCGAGGTGGGTTTGACCAGAGCTGAGAGCTTTGTAAGCTGGGCAGTCGCATTTTTGTATGGTTGATCCGTCTTCTTTTTTTCCATGGAAACGCCTGTGCACGTCCATCCCCAAAAGCTCCGCTTCAGACCATCCGAGAAGCCGTTCGGCTTCCGGGTTCATGAACGTAAGGCGCCCTTCCGAGTCGAGGGCGTAGACGCCCTGCCCTATTACGGAGGTTATTTCGCGTATCTTCTTCTCGCTCCTCGCCACCGCCTCCTCCGCCTCCTTGCGGTCGGTTATGTCGAAACAGGAGCCTATATAGCCGATGAACTCGCCGGATGATGAAAACCTCGGAGTTCCGTTGTCCAGCACCCATCTGTACGCCCCATCTTTCCTGCGCAACCGGTACATCATGGAAAAAAATTTCCGGGCGTTAAAGGATTTAATGTACATGTCCACACAACGCTCCCGGTCGTGCGGATGGACCCCCTGCGCCCAGCCGTCGCCCATTTCATCCTCCAACGGCCTGCCGGTGAAGTCGAGCCAGCCTTTGTTGAAGTAATTGCATTTCGCGTCCGTCCCCGACATCCAGATGAGAACGGGCGCGCTGTCGGCGACGAGGCGGAACCGGTTTTCGCTTTCGCGCATGGCTTCTTCGGCCTTCTTGCGTTCGGTGATGTCGCTGATGACGCCGTGCCAGAGAGTCCCTCCGTCCGCCTCCCGTTCGGGGATCGCGTTGCCGAAAAGCCATCGCTCCTCGCTATCGTAACGCTTGAGCCGGAACTCGATCTGCCATGGCGTCAAATCCCGCGCCGACGCCTGCACGGAAGCCATCAGAGGCCCCAAATCGTCGGGATGCACTGCGGCAAACGCCTTGGCCGCATCCTCGCGCACTTCCTCCGGGCCGACCTGGGCTATATCGCGCAGGGATTCGCTGGCGTAAGGAAAACAGAAACTGCCATCCGGGCGCGCCCGGAACTGGTACACAACGCCCGGAACCCGGCTGGCGATTTTATCGAGGCGGTCAAGGGCCTCCTGCCTTTCCTCCTCTGCCTTCCTGCGTTCCGTGACGTCAATGAACGTGCCAGCCACCAACCCCGTATTCACGCGGAACAGCGTGCCTTCCACCCATTTATCCAGACGAGCGATGCGCTCCAGATAACTGTAGGGCTTCCCGGTGCGTTCCACTTCGCCGAAGATGTCGAGCCATTTCCTGTCCAGGCCGGGGATCGTCGCATACGCCTTTTTCCCCACGACATCTTCCTTTTTCGAGTTAAGTATCCTTAAGCACTCATCGTTTACTTCGATCGTGATGTAATCGACAGGATGCCCCTGTTCGTCGAAGACCATTTTGTTGAGCGCAAAACCGCTCACCATTTTTTCAAACAGATTGCGGAATTTTTCTTCGCTCTCTTTGAGGGCCTGCTCCGTCCGCTTGCGCTCGGTGGCGTCGCGCACCAGAGCCAGAATGCGCGTCTGGCCGCCAATGTACGCAAATCGAAGGCTTACCTCGACCCAAAACAAATGTCCGTCGCGGGCGCGCGCCAGCCAGTCGAAAGTCTGCGGTTCCCGGCTCGCCAACCCGATTTTTTCAGCGGCCTCGACGGACGAATATGGGGGTATGCCGGCGCTAAGGTCGTCCGGGCCGCAGGCAAGCGCTTCTTCGCGGGTAAACCCGTACATCTCGCACATGCGGGGATTGACGTCTATGATTCTCCCGGTTTGGGCGTCGTGAATGAATATCGCGTCATTGACGGCGCTGAATATCTCGCGGAATTTCTTCTCGCTCTCTTCCAGAGCTTTCTCCGCCAGCCTGCGTTCGGTGATGTCCTGGAGGGCTGTGACCCTGATCCGCCGCCCCCCAAATTCCATCATCCGGGCGCGAATCTCGATGGGGAAGAATGAGCCGTCTTTCCTCATTCCCATAATCTCGTACGGTTTCTCGTAACCGGCGGCGATGTTGGCGGCAACGATTGCGTGGTAATCGGGCGCGGTCAGCTCCAGCGCGTTTCTTCCGGCAAGCTCCTCGACCGTTTCATACCCGAACATCCCCAGAAAGGCCCGGTTGACGTCAATAAAACGGCCCTGCTCGCTGATGGCGATCCCCTCGAACGACGCCTCGGCCAACTGCCGGAACCTCTGCTCGCTCTCCCTTAGTTTCTCTTCGGCGATTTTTCTTTTTCCCACCTCATCGGCGAGTTTGTCGCGGGAGCCGGTCGTCGTTCTCAGATTAACCGCCATCTGGTTGAAGGCCATGGCAAGGCTTCCCAACTCGTCGCTGGATAATTCCTCCATATGGATGTCGTAATCGCCATCGCCGATACGTTTGGCGTATTTTTCCATCCGCGCCACCGGCCGGGCCATCCGCCAGCCAAAGTACATTGCGGACAGCCCCATGAGCGCGATAAGAACGCTTCCCGCCAACGCGATCTCCCGCGTGCGCTTCCATGATTCGGAGATGGCCTCGCCAAGACCCTGCGAAATGACGACGAACCATGGCTCCCCCTGGTTGCCCAACTGGTGCTCTATGGAACCCGCAGAGCCGCTGAACCCGTATTCCCCTGCGTCGTTAGCCATCTTCACAGGCGCGTAGCCTGTCAGCGTCTGCCCCCCTGTGTCTTTGAAAATAATGGAGCCGGAAGCCCTGGCCCCCAGTTTTTCCACAAGGGCGGACGGGGCGTCGCCGGTGAGCGGCCTGACTCCTGGCGCAAGAACGATTTGACCGTTGCCTCTTACTATCATCAGTTTGCCTGTGGCGCCGGGGCGGAAACTTTCTATGACCTTATTCAATGTCGAGGTGATGTCATGGTTGCATTTAAGCCTCCCGATAACCTCGCCGCCTTCCACAACCGGGATGGTGACTCCGATGACGTAACCATTAGAGCTTGCGTCGTATCCCCGGTCTTCAAAAAACCCGCGCCCCCTGCCGCCGTCACCGGTAGCCATCCACCAAGATTTGTGGTGAGGGGCAAGGACGGGAGGATGCTTCATGGTGGCGATGATGACGCCGTATTTGTTTGTGAGGAAAATCTCGCCGTATTCGCCGGGGAACTCCCGTTCGTGCTCCCTGAAATACTCCGCGACTGCGTTTGTCGTGTATGGCCGCACAAACTGGTCGTCCTCCTTTTTTGCCTGTGTCCACGCCTCGTTAAGGCGCGCTATCTCCATTCGCCTTTTGTCCAAGGAGAGTTGGGCAAACTGGCTGTTGCTCTCCGCAAGAGCGTTGATGACGACGTGAGACCGCGAGAGAACGGAGGCTATGTGGGCTTTTTCTTTAAGAGTAATGGATATGCGCTCTGCTCGCTCCAACGCGGTTTGTTCGAAAAATATTTTCTGGACATGGATATCGGCGTCGCGGGCTTCGATGAAATACAGAACGGATATGGCGAGCAGGAAGGCGCCGCCTATCCCGAAAATGGCGAAAGCGAACTTATACTGCAGTTTCATATTTAAATGCCATTAAAAATCAAACGGGTTTAAGTCCGCTGATACCCCTGGACAGGTATGAACCCCTTTAATGATCACGGGTATTGCAGTCTCATTTTATAACATTTCGGCATAGCATGTAAGACTGACTGACGCCGTTCAGCCTGAAAAAGACCAGACGGAGGCGTTCAAACAGTGGTTCGGTGACAGCAAGGTTGTGGACGAGGATGGGAAGGGAAGTTTGTCGAAGCCTTAATTTTCCGCCAACTGCTTATACTTTGCTCACATTAAAAGCTCGTGAATCTTCTAATCGCGCAACGCTTTGATTAAATGGTGCCCCCGGCGTGATTCGAACACGCGGCCTACGGATTAGGAATCATCGGTCTATGGAATATCCACAACACTGCATAACAAGCTACAACGCTTAACAACAATTAATTCATAGTGATAAATCAATTCAAGGTCAAGGCTATTGTTGTGACCTGTTGTCATTTATCTTGGTGAACTTAAGTTTACCCTCTCTGTTTTGAGATTAAAAGGGTGGCCTATAACATTGCCACCCAATGCCATGTCTCGATGGTTTCCCGGAAACGCCATCGTGAAGTTCTCACCTTGCCAGCGAAAACCCGCTGTAAGCTGGAGACATACCCGGAGCTAATCCACCTCAATCCTCCTATTGGAACTAATGCTGGCAGTGGTATTTGGAAGCGATCTCAAAAACAGCATTGCAATTGCTAAATGCCAAGTATCTCAGTCATGCCTCCTTTTTTATCTCTACTGTCTTATCACCTGTTACGGCCATAAGCACCCGTGCACTATACCCTTTATCTACATGACGTTCTCCTCACTGGTGTAAGCAGTTTATTTGCCATCCGGGTATAGCATCCGTAGTTACTACGTTTTTGTGCATTCTGTCACTAACATCGTATACAAATACCTTCCCGTTCCTGTTACGGGTAATCTCGTATAATACATTTTCCATCACCAACTCCTCGTGAACTTATGTTCAAAATTTTAGCGAACGATGGGTCATCATACCCCACATAGCTTGTCCTCAAATGCAATTTGCCCACGCAGTGGCCAGTGAATCGCAATGCCAGCTACATGTCCAACAGATTTTATCCCAACAAGTATGTCCGCGTATGAGCGCAATTGCGGCAGGTGCGATATGTATGCTTCTTTTGGCGAAATAACAGTTGCGATTTTATGATCTATTAGCCACGCTCCCTTGCCAGTCATGACCAACATGTCAATGACACCGGAAACAACGCTTCTCTGCTCATTTAAGCCGATAATCGGAGTTTCGTAGAGGATATCGGATGGAGCTAAGTGGTCATTGACCCACAGCATGAATTGACGCGCCTGTTCTTGCGCCTTCTCAATATGCTCTCGTGCGAGAGTTTTATTTAAAACCCGATCGACGGCATCAAGCGCATCAGGTCGTTGGCACAATATTTCAAAAGCCTTGTGCATAGCTGTCCCGAAATCCATCGCGGACAAATCGGCGTGGACACTCATAGCCCCAGCATAAGAGATTACTTTAGGGCGACAAGAAAGGCTCTTTCCAGAAGTAAGGTCTGAAGGCCTTGCAAATTCCGGGGTTAATTTATTTGGACTGGCTCCTCGCCTAATCGCTGATCTTCCGATTCTCCCCTGAAATACATCATTGGGCGCTTTTCCAGTTGAAATACCATCTTGCGTTGCCATTAGATGGCGTTTGCAGGGAAACACCTGTTTTCCTAACTGGATTCCCTTTTCAACAAGTCCAATTCCCGTGGCGTCGTATAGAACATCCCAAAACATGGTTCCGGAAGTTGACCGCTCCGCTTGGAACTGTATTATAAGCCGCTCCCTTGCGCGGGTCAGGGCCACATACCACAGACGGCGCATCTCCTCATGTGTTCCTGGCCATAAGGCATCTTTGAATGATTCCTTTTTTTCAGGAATAACGGAAGATGGCCAGACGGATATATGAGCCTTATCGATAATGGCGTCAAGATCGCTGAATCCAGAATATGTGATGTCAAAGTGCGGGAAGCGTTGCTCCTGCTTTACGTTTGTTCCACAGACGAAGACGACTGGCCATTCCCGGCCTTTGGCGCTATGCCATGTGCTAAGTTCCACGGCGTTTTCATCCAGATAACGGGCGTCAGGCTGGGTTCCATCCGCTTCCGCTCGCGCTTGTAGCCATGCGAGGAATGTTTTTAAGGATGTCCCATAAAAACCGCCACTGCCAAGCGCGTCCCTGTTAGCTTCCGTAAACTGACGCGCCTCGTTTAAAAAACGGATGATGTTCGCCCGCACCTGATCTCCATCTTCCCATTCGGAGACAATATCGAATAAACCAAGAGCATCCACGGTTTGTCTGGCAATTGTGTCAACAGGGCTAACATCTACAGATGGCCTCAAATCATCAAGCGCATTGAGTATTCGATCATCAATTTGGCCCTTTTTAAGCAATCCCTTCAATGCGCTCTCAAGAGAGTGCTCCCCCAGCTCCGTGACGGCAAGATAAAGAGCCGCATGACTTTCAGACGGATCAGAAAGGTGCGCCATAGCGTGATACAACACCTGTATCATTGGCTCATCAAACCATCCCATCGCTTCCACTTTCACGCGCAATCCCATATCTCGTAGAGCCGTGGCGTATTCAGCCATTAAGTTGCGACGCGGGCAGAGTATGGCTATGTCGCTTCCACGGATGCGCCGAGCTTCGCCCGTGCGCCTATCGGTCACGAAGTTGTCATCATCAGTCAAGTATCCGTGAATCATGGTGGCAGTGGTCGTAATCCAATCACGCTTAGCCACCTTGCCATATGGGATTATCACTTCAAGGGCTGTGGAGCTAGTTTTGAAAGTGGCCTTCGGTCGCAACGGTTGGTACTCGTCCTCAAAGAGACGCTTCCCTACAGTATTCACGAAATCCATCAAGTCTTTACTGGAGCGATAATTATCAGTCAGTGGACTCACCATCTTGCGGTGTTTATCCTCAAGAGCCTTAAAGAGGCGCGCATCAGCGTTTTGGAATCCCATGATTGCTTGTTTAAGATCGCCCACCGCCAAGATTGGGGTTCCCATTCGGTGGAACGTCCATAGCAACGCGAATTGTAGCGGGTTGGTGTCCTGAAACTCGTCAATGACAAGGCAATCAAACATTCCCTTGAGACGTTCATGAGCTGAAGTGACATTGCAAACCAAATGAAGCGCAAGGGCCACCATATCGGTAAAATCTATGAGACCGTGCCCCTTCTTTGTGGCTTCATAGCTCGTTATTATGTCAGCGCAACCTTCAAGCATATTTCCCAAAAACTTGAGATGGTCGGTCAAAGGCCCCTCATGCTCAATGATCCTATCCGCCGCGCTGATCACACTGGATACGGCATCATCGTAGCCTTCCGGCAATGGGCATCCTCGCTTTGATTGGCGTAATTTGCGTAAATCCTGCCACAATGACCAATCGCCCTTTAGCGGCTCTCCACCAGCGGCGCGATGCAAAGTATCAAAATCACTTCGTAAATCACTTTCTGCCGCTTTGTTTGTTCCATGGGTCTGCGCAAGTGACACGGGAAATTGTTTCAGTAAAGCCTTAACCGCCGCCGTAAGTTCTTTTCGCAATATTTCGCCGTCAGCAACAGGCCCGTAGACCTTGCGTATCTCGCGTTCCGCTTCTCGGATGAGTGATTGGCGGCGCTTGTTAGAAATTGAGCCGAGTGACCGTAAGAGCGAAACAAGATGCAGACCCTCGGCGCGAAATGAAGATTCAGAGCTACTACCATCACCATACTTGTAGGTAAAACCATAATGGGGCAGATTTTGGATAATAGGTTCAAGCTGTGAGGCGCGTGAAAGAGCTTGCCGGATAAAAATTTCCTCTTCATCCTCATTAAGAAGGCGCAATGAAGGTGATATCCCTGCGTCAAAAGCGAATTCCGTTATCAGCCGCAACCCAAAAGAATGGATCGTTGAAATCTGGGCGGCATCCAAACGAAGCGCGGCGTCCAAGTTCAGCCTTCCGATCAACTCCTCACGAATGCGCTCCTGAAGTTCGGAAGCCGCCGCCTCGGTGAATGTCACGGCGGCGACTTTTTCCGGGCTAACTATTCCCCGTTCAATCCATCCCGCTATTTCTTTTTGGATGCGATGGGTTTTCCCCGATCCTGCTCCGGCGGAAAGGATAGTTATAGGAGGAAGTGACATTTTTTACTCCTCCACGTAAATGCTGAATCGCGCAATAAGGGGACTTGCATCAAGGGCGTACGGCTGGATACCGGTTTCTTTGGGAATCCGTTTTCGATCTGCGGACGTGTTCAAGTTGATGCGGCCCTTTCTTAGATCCTCCATAATGTCTTTAAGGCGGGCTACGGCATTTTTGGAAACATCTACCGCAAGCTCCTCCACACCGGGTAGATTGGATGGTAACCAGCCTTGTGTATCCGTAAGGGCGATTTGGTCGTTCATGGTGAAATACATGACGCCTACCCGCCCTTTCCCCCGAGTTCCGGTAAGCATCAGACGGTAGGCGTGGGCCTGAATGTCGTAGCCCTTAACCATCCGTTCACGCCTGGCTCCAGAGCTTGATTTTTTATAATCCACCACAAAGCGTCCACCACCGGGAAGCGCAACAACGCAATCGACCCGTCCATGTATAGGCGAATCTAGGAATGCGCCCTCCTGGCTTTGCTCGCTTGCTTCAATTACTCCGCCGATATTCTTCAACAGTTTTCCCCAAGCCTTGGCCGCTTCCCCAATCTCTCTTTCAAGGGAAGCCAGCTCCAACCGCCACTCCGGTGTCAGCAATAAGGGTGCACGTGACCTGGCCATATTCGCAACTAGTGAAGGGATACGCTTGATGATGGTTTTTTCATTTGGCAACGACGAACCGACCGGGAAAAGTTGCTCAAAGACATCGTGAGCCAGCGATCCCTTGGTAATAACGTCCAGTCCGTCAACCGTCCAGAGCCGTGGCGTCGCGCAAAGTTGCCCCAGTAACCATGCCAGTGGAGATACCAGGAGCGTATCCAGTGCGCTGGGTGAAAGCGAGACGATGGAGCCATCTTTTTTGCTGAGCAGGTTTGCGCCTAGTGAAAGGTTTTTTATTTCTATATCTCGCGGAGCTTGCTTTGGACGCTTGTTATTGACGGGAACCATCTGCGCTTTCGCCCGGTCTTCGGGGTGGTGCAATTCAAGCGTGAGGTCATCCGCCTTTTTGATATTCTCGAATGTACGCGCGATATACGCCAACGTCTGCGATGGGTGTATTTCAGAGCCATCAGAACCGCGCTTTGAAAAAAGGAATGTGAGAGATTCCGAGGCCGCCGCTATTTGGCGACGGAATAAATTCCTGGAGTTTTCCAAGCGCCTTGAAGGCCGTTCAATATCGATTCTTAAAGCGTTTTCAATGAGGGCCATTTCATCGTCGGAAAACACTGGTGAAATCGGGTGAGTGGAAGGATACCTGTCTTTGTTGAATCCAAGTATCAGTAATCTCTTTACCAACCGCCAAGGCTCTTCACCTTCGTAAAATATGGCGACACCCTCCTGGCTGTACTCAGGATCGACAGAAACCTCCACGGAGACAGGAGCTGTCAGCTCCATAACCTCCTCCCAGGGAATATCACGTCCGTTCCATGTGGAAAGAAATTCAGCAATCACATTTGCGGTTTGATGAAATACCTCGCGTTCTTCAAGGAGACTTTCGTTGTCGCTAATCATCGAGCGGAGGGCTTGTAGGGCGGATAGCAATTCTTTCGCGGATTCGATTGGAGCTGAAACAAGGCGAACCACATGCGAAAGTAAAGTGTTTCCACGGGCTTTACGTAGAAAGTATGGCCGGTTATCAATGGCAAGCTGAGCTAGGTCATGCCTTTCAGCGTCATCTAGCGGCAACAGCGGCGAGATCAGGAACGACCCTAACGCCATAGCAGGGTGGGGAGGCTTGAGCGTCAACAGAAAATGTAAAAGCGTCTCCCTTCCGATGTCGCGCCTTCCACGCTCTGGCATTAGCCCTGCTAGAGGTATTCCCGCCAAGGCAAAAACCTCACGTAAAGCGCGGCTGTAATCTATGTCATCAGGTACAAGCAGAGCGAAATCTGATGGTCGTAATTTAGCATGCTTCTTAAGCGTCGTTTGGACAATGCCAGCGGCCAGTTCCGCCTCCTCCTGGTAATCACGAACCGCTAGAATTTGAACGGAATCATCCTTGGGGCGTTTTTCGCCATCTGGATCGAAAATGGTTCGTTGAAGATGGCCCAACGCGAGGTTAGAAGACGCGATTGGAGCTATACATAGAGTTTGCTCCGCCAAATCACGCAAAGCGGTATCAACAGATTGCTTTTTACCCCTCCTGAGCTTTTTAATTAACGCTATATCCCAAGGTGAAAGGCTCCCATGCTTTGGGTCATATATGACATCTATTTCCCGAAGGGAGGTGGAATCCGGGGCATTGAGTATCATATTTATAGCATAAAGATGGCTCGGGAAAGGGCATTCAGCATTCCGCCATAGTTTGTAAAGATCAGCCCATCGCCGATTCACCCGATCTGGTAAAGGCACGGGTGGTTTTGGAGTAAAAGTGTTATCTGGCCCAAGACCTTCGAGGATAACGGAAAGGGTACGAGCCACATGCTTGAGGGCTTCTTGCGGAGCTACTTCTGCGCTTTTCAGCCAAAAGGCTTTGGGTACGGAATAGAACGCCTCCTGGAGCTTTTCCATCCAAAGATCATCAGGAGGCGAAAACAGAAAGGAATCAAGAGCCATATGTATTAGCTCGTGTGTGACTCCCACCCTTACGCCAAGCCATCCACCATTTTGGGCCAATGACATTCGCACCCTGAGGGCGGAAGTCTTGCCATGAACTAATAAAAACGTAAGCTTATTCATGTGCTTTGAGCTTCCCCCGGAAAATAGTCTTCCAAGGGTGACGTATTATGAACGTTACATTGGAGATAGAGACTATGAAGATTCCGAGGCAGGCATACACCGCAGAGTTCAAGGAATTGGCTGTCAAGCGGGTGAACGCTGGACAGTCAGTCGCGTCGTTGGCCAAGGAGCTTGGCCTTATTGAGCAGACACTTCGCAATTGGGTGACGGCGGCCAAGGCCGGCAAGCTCAATGGCGAAGCCGTGGGCAGGCCAGTTACGACTGAGCAGATGGAGCTCTCCCGGCTACGTTCTGAGAACATGCGGCTTAAGCGGGAGTGTGAAATCATAAAAAAAGCGACGGCGTACTTCGCGAAGGATGCGCGATGAAGCACGCCTGGATTGAGGCGCAAGATCGAGACTTGGAACTGACTGGTATGTGCGCGGCTTTGGATGTGAGCGTGAGTGGTTATCGAGCCTGGCGACGTGGTGGCAAGGCAGACAGTAAGCGGCTGACAGACTCTCAGATGTTGGCGCTGATCCGATCTATTCACGTCAAATACAAGGGGGCCTATGGCACTTATTATGATTAATTGGTTTGTGGCCATACATTCAATTTCACACGCAAATCGTTAACAATTTCACTTGGAAGGGAGCGAATTCCAGAAATATCTTTTTCCCCTTCACTTGCGTCTTCCTCTTCGTTTTCGGGTACTATCGTAGCCAAGTCGCCGCCAGTTAAAACCTCAAATATCTGAGCGCGCAATAAAAGTTGTTCAAACATTCGCTCATCATAGGTTCCCGCCAAGTATGGCAAACCTATCTCAAGCCTGGGTTTCCCTCCTTTGACGTGCGCTCGTTCACGGGAAGTTTTGCTTCCAATACGATCTATACGTCCAGTGCGTTGCTCAATTGTTGCAGGGTTCCACGCAAGGTCAAAATGCACAACATGGCGGCAGTATCTGTGAAGATCGATTCCCTCTTGTCCAACTGAAGTGCAAACTAGAATTTCGGGAAACAATGGAGAATTAAATCCGGTAAATTTGCGTTGCCTTTCTTTAGTTGAGCCTTTAACTAAATCCACCAAAGGACTTCGCAACTTGGTGACATCAAGCATTTCCGCACGGGAGCTTGAAGGATCGTCAAACGTTCCGGCGGCGCCTTTTAAGTCCTCTAAAAATACTGTAAAACGATCGGCTAGGCTCTCCGTCTGATTTTCAAGTGGCTGATAAAATCTCTCTACTAAAACATGTCCCCACCCTTCCTCCCTCTGGTGTGTTTTTTCAGGAATTAGACGCAATAGCACAGAATCCCATGAGATGGCACGGCGCAACCCATGAAACAATTCTCGACGAGCAATCCACTTGGCATCATCATGCTTGCCGGAACCAATATCTTCAATCATGCTGTGAATATAAGAATGTAATTGGATAATAACCTCCCTGATATGCTCAGAGGAATCGGTCTGTCCCGCAAGCATCGGAGTGTTGACGCCCAGGAAAAAGTTAGGGCTTTCGGCATATTGATCCAAAATAGGCGTTTCGCGCTTTTTGCGTGCCGCTTCCCGCCGTGTGACAAGACGAGTCGTCAAGTCTTTTACTTTGGAAGGATCAGGAGTTACATTCCTCCGTTCGTAACGACTTCGCCAACCTTTTTCATCATGTCCCTCTAACTGACCGTCTTCGCTTTGAGCTTTTCCCTGCGCCTTTCCCACTCCACCAGTTGCTTCGTCTCCATCAATGCCATAAACGGTTTCAACCCATTTATGGTTGGCTATTCGAGTAAGAAGTTTGCTCCATCCGGAATCCTCTACACCTTTCCTTAATAACCGTTGTGCGATAACGTGCTCTGTTACACGCGTCAGAAAAACACGATCCGGTCGTTCATCCGCCATGTCCACGCCATAAATAATTCCGGCTTTTGCAATCTCTGCGATATCTACATCCGTTAAACTAAGCTCATCAGGCATGATTGAGTTTGCCCCATAATTCTTTTCCCGACGCGCCCAAAAATATGACCACAACACACGGTCTAAAATCAGCCCAGACAGATCGCGTTCCTTGCTGGTAAGCCGACTTCGTATGGTTCGCATCCCATCTTTGCCGAGTTTTAATTTCTGCTTTCTGGCTTCAATACGTTTTTCGATACGCTCATTAATAATTTCATTCAGGCGATCTGCATTGTTTTCGCGAAAACAAAATATCAATGTCTTTTCGCCTTTCTCCCAAAGCTTTTCAACCATATCCACAACAGCTACAACCTTTGGGTGACTATGGTCTGTGTCGCTAACAAGCTTCTTTAGCAACTTAAATCGCATCTGCTGGCCGGTCGTAACTTCAAATGCTTTTTTAAGCCTATTTCCTTCTGCGCTTTTAAACAACGTGGAGTAGCAACCGGTCATGTCTCCTGCAAGCGAGGAGCGGCCTTTCTTTCCCTCCAACTGCTTCATCTCAGTGACGCATCGCATAAGAAGATAGTGTGGTAGTTCTCCATCCCCACGCACGTCTATCCCCGCAGATCGGTGGAACGCTTCACAGCCTGGTTTGGGAACCGGCGGGCTGACAAATTCCCTTCCGACAAGGTACTGGCGATGACCCTGCTTCCTCCTGTGACGGATAACCATCTTTCCCAATTCATCGGAATAATCCGCATTGAAGGCGTACAGACGCAACGCTTCACGATAAAATTTGCGGCGGCTAGGATCAATGTCGCTAACAGCGTCATTTGCATATCTGTCGATTTCTTCTTGTCTTAGTGCTCCATGTTGGGAAGCGAGCTCCAGTAAATGCTCCCGGTTACCCGCAAGTTTTTTCCAGTCATTAATTATGTCATCCTGAGACAACTCTGCAGGAAGACTCCGCCATGCTTCTTGGAAAAGCCTGCTGGCGTCCTGAGACGCCTTTACTACTGTTGCAATGGTGCGTTCACGATAATCTTTAAGAAACATCCTTCGTTTTTGGGAACCATCCTTTTGCGGCCTAGGATTTATGTGCTCACCCGCTTCCAGGATTTTCAGCATCTCATCTGGTTTAAGCTGAAACGGAGTAGCGGTAAGCATCAACAATCGCCTAGTATGTGGGGCCACAATATCAATAAAATGCTTGTAAACTTTAGGATGATTTTTCCAGTTGTGAGCTTCATCTACGATCACCAAGGGGAAATCACGTTTAAGCAGAACTGGAATAAGCTTTCGATATAATTTATTCAACTCTGGAGCGACTAATTCCTTCAATATTTCGTCACGGCCACGAGCGTATGGATTAGTTATGTCAAGACATTTTTGCCGGATATACTCAATATCATTAGCATAATCAGGCATGTACAATGCGTGATATATATCGTCTTGATCAATTGCCCAATCAGATTCATCAGGAAGATTGGTGAGCTGAGTATGATCTTCTGTCCATCCCATCATGTTATCTTTGAGCAATTTTTTACGGCGGTCATTTGTAAAGCCATTAGACCAGTATCGGAATAGAGCCGCCAACATAAAGCATTGACGCTTAGCGTATCCACTTTGTCTACTGAAAACAGATTCCTTAGCCACTAAAATGCGCGGGGAGTTTAACCGGCGTTGGGAAAAGCGAATCAGTGTATCCAGATCGGCAATTTCTTCTTCAGCAAGCCGGAACCACTTTTCGGCATCGTCACTTTTTTCAGGTGCAATACAACGATTTACAAACTCTCCAACTTCTTTACGCCATTTTTTGTAAAGTGAATCTCCTGGAACTAGAATCAAAACACTGCCACACGCTCCAGATAAATCCGCCTCTTTCCCATCACTGCGCATACCTTTTAGGATGGAAAATGCCGTAGCCAAAGCCACAAAAGTTTTCCCCATGCCTACTTCATCAGCGACAATCTGGACTTCACGGCGCTGTTTGTCATCAGGATCGAAAAAGCGGGACAACAGTGTCTCCACTGTAACCGTTTGACGTTTGGCGTCATTGGGGTCGGTCATCCGCTCTTTATCCTTGCCCAGATCAATCTCAGGGGAAATCTTAATCAACGCATAACCTCCCTTAAGCCATAAGTCTCTTTAACAGTTTTTTCATATTTTGCAAGTGAGGTTTTTGGAGCAAAAGCGGTGGGATCAATACGTTTCATAGCTTTAAGGTCGTCATAGACTTTTCGCATAGCGTCATCGAAGATACTCCTAAACTCATTTGACTTCTCATTCTCTGGAGCATTACCCATTGCTTCTGCCATACAAATCAATATCTCCAGCATTTGAAATGAGCATGCCGTAATAGATCGCCTGTCAGCGTCAGCTCCCGTTGAACCTGCTTTGCGGATTTGGCGGGATAGTGCCACTGGACTAACGTCACCAAGCAATGCCATTTTCAATATTCGCCCTGAAACCATAGCTTCCCGAATGTTTTTAGCTAGCCCAGGCAGAGCCTCCACAAACGAGCGGATACGGTATGAAGTTATTTTGGAGGTATCAACTAAAATTGATTCATCCTTAAAGGATTGTTCATTTTCAGATGTGCAGATAGTTTCATCATCAAGGTTGCCGAATATTTCTTCCCATGAAATGCGGTCTTGGTAGTAGTTTAAAATGTCATTTTCTCCAACGCTGTCACCATTAGGTGACAAGGGTAAGATATCTTTACTGTTAACCGCAACGTTGATGGGAAACCGGCGTTCGCCACCTGGATTCCAGCGGATCATGACTTCTTGGGCACTACATAAACGTTTTTTAGCCTCATCTGTTAATTCTATAGTCATCTCGATTTCGGTTGTGATTGAACCACCATGGAAAAGCGGGCCTCCAACTCCATTACCATCGCTTTCTGGCGCTAGGTAGATAGACCAATCCAATAGATCGATATTTGGGGCAAGTTTGCAGCGAAGCTTATAACGTCTATCCTCATTGATATCCTCGTGTTCTAACTCCACCGAAATGACAAACGAAGGCCATTGCGGAGTCAGATTTACATCAGGCTTTAATAAAGCATGAATGCTTGTTTGAGAATCCCCTTCCAACTTTGCTTCGGCGCAGTATGACGGCAATAGGGTATCTAACCGTTTGCTTTCGCGTATTTTGCGTAATAAAAGAAGCCCCGTTTCAATATTCTGATTCCACCCCTTCCAAGTGCAGTTGGCTGATCCTAGATATGCAAGCGCTCTCTCTGCTCCTTTTATCAAAAGCGTTTTTGCGTGCAATGCTCGGTTGCCACCATCATCGTCCGTCGGATTAACCGCGACGGCGCGGGAGCTATGAAAGCCCAGAGAAGAAAAATCAAAGGTGGCGTAGTCATGTGGCAAAATGGGCCGAAAAGTAGTAGCCCCAGGTGTTGCGGCTGTGGCCTCGGTATAAAGGGTTAATTTGCATTGCGGCGCTAAAATCAGAGCCTTACTCAGTGCTTCAATCGGGCCACCTTTAACTTTTTCCGCCCAGAACGGCGAAACTATATCTACGGAATGGACAAGTTCATTTTTAGGCCAAGCTTCCGCAATTGCATCCAGCAGATTGGAATGGCCTGAGCCACTCCAAATAAAACGATCAGATGCATCGCCCTGAACGCCGTCCCATTTACTAAGTCGACTTATTGCTTCTTCTACCGTTTTACTCCCCTCACTGGCCTGCGCTTCATTAAGCAAATTGCGTAGACCTTCTATCGCTGAGAGAATTAAATAAACCATTTCAGGTTTCGCGGCTGATGCCATCATGACAGCCGCCACCTCCCGATTTGACCGGTAACCTTTATGTGTAAGATTGGCGCTACCAGTAACCAAGACAACTGCTTTTTCGGCGAGTATTAGCACGACCTTACTATGGAGCTTTACGCCTTTCCAAGGGTGAACGCTTATACGAAGCGAGCGTGGGCGAGAATGGTACCCAGCAGGGTCGCACATAAGCGTCACATTGCCCAATTCGCTCAATCTTTTCTCCAGCTCTACTCTGTGAGAAACACTTGTGTCATCCCATGCGCCAAGACCTAGTATGGTGGGAAGAAAGTCTGTTTCTATGAATGCGGCATCCAACTCATAAGTAACACTGACAATGCCTTCTAATCTCCCATACGAATTGTCAAGGCGCAGACGGTCCAATAGTCTACGCTTGACAGTCTCTTTTGCAGTTGCAGGAGATGCGCCCATAATTCAGCCCTTATACTTTATAGAATCCATCGGCTGTACCGGTGCGATAGGAGTGTGGGATAATCGTATCCGTCTCCACGGGTTCAGCGGTAAATGATTTTGGCGCGGCATTGTTGAGCGCGAAGCCAGCCTCTGTACGCTCCACCCATGGAGCCTTTGACCGACCATTGTCATATTTGCCACGTTGAACGTCTTCATGGCGGTGCTGGATCACTCTGGCAAGTTCAACTGTATCAGAGCTGGCATCCCGCATTAGCTCAAAAAGACGGCGGATATCTTCGATTTTCTCCATTCCTCTACTCATATGTTCGGTGTCTAGATTGGAGATGTGCGCCAAAAACGCATCAACAACAACTCTGACATTAGCTCCAGTCCGTTTTAAAATTTCGTCGGTTCCAATAATGTCATCAGCAAGACGTCCCCATTGTCCGCAAAGCCAAATCAGACGATTCAAAATGAAAAGTGCGTGCTTATAGCACTTCTCATATCGAACAATAGAGACAATAGCCTCTTTCAAGTCCTTATTTCTATTACCAATGTTCTGCTTAATGCGAGTAAGCCTGTCAAACTCAGTTTCGCCATTTTTATATGGTCGCTGACGTAACAGTTCGGCCGTCCGCTTGCGGATTTGGTTGAAATTGAACGCTTCTTGTAGCAGTCGTCTTTCTTCAGCTCCTGCCGTTCCTTCAAGAAGACGGGCGCGTAGGCCCCAATCTGTCAGATCACGGCGGCTGACTTTTTCAGAGCCACCTCCTACAACATCCTTGACGGCCTTCGGCATATTTGTTTCCCGAATAAATGCCTCTCCTAGCGGAAGACCAAGGTCATTTGTCAAAGTGAGATTTTTACGGTTGTTAAAGAGTCGTAAGCGTTCAGCGACACTTGCGTAAACACCAAGGGCTCCATGAGAAGCTTGCCGTGAAAGAAGACGATAATCATGGCCAACATACTCCCTTCCTACTACACGTAAAGCTTCCGCTTGGGCATAGGTTACGCCTCTTACACCGAAAGAATTAAATCGGGTGGCGCTATCATCAGATTTAGTTTCAAGGTCTGCAAGGGTGATTGCCAAAGCCCATAACCTTTCCAGCCGTAACAACGAATCTTGGCGCTTTCGAATAGATTGCTGACCATTTCCAGTATCTTGAACGAGAGCCAGCCCGGCGCACAGCATGGCAAAATAGCGAGGTTGCGATGCCACGTTTGTGATATCGGGCAATATTTTATCTGCCAGAAATCCAGAGCTCCGGTCAAAGCCAAGAGGATCAACGCTACCACCGGGAGTATCCTTTGGATCAAATGCGGTAAGAAAGAAATCGTCTATTGTGATCTCCCCCAGGCGCAAGGCCAGGAAGCAAATACGATGACTTTTGATGCGATGAGCATAATTGATGATCCATATCAATTTACCATTGCGGAGTCTATGTCCCTAAACTCCGGTAAAAGCCAGCAATCACTCAAATAAAACATTTCCTCAACGGCGGCTAATGAACAGCTCCATCCACCGCCAACCTGACACTATCAATAAAACTGCATCGTGTTGTGTCATACAGCAGGGAACGCGCACAAACCCCATCATTTTATATAAGCAAGAAATGCTCCATTTGTAGCAGTCTGATTTTAAAGGTGATATATTTTTACAGTGCTAAGGATGTTGTGGGGAAAAGCTACGGGTGTGGGAAAATACAACGCTAGCCGTCGGAGCGGTTATAATGAAATGAGGCCTCTTTAGCCTTGTGATGGCGGATGTTTCCATTGTGGGGCAAATAATATCTCATTTGTGAACACAAGTTCACGCCTATGGGTGGCGCTACTTTGGCGTTAATACGATGATATGGAAACACACTCCCGGCTGGCTATATCAGCTTGGGTTTCGATTGAATTTCTCTCTCCATTCGGCCATCGCTCTTCGCATCCGATAATATGTCCGCAAAATGGAATTGCCCGTTCCTTCGTACATTGCATCCCACCACATGGAATCAAACCTCAACCGCTTTTCCTTTTTCATTTCTACCATGATAGCTCTCTAACAAGACCGGTATCCATCGTGGTAGCTATGTAATAGTCCAGGCTGGCGATAGATTTATGGCGGGAATAGGCTTTTGTTTTCACCAGATCATGGCCGGTCATCTCATAAATCTTGGTCACGAAAGCTTTCCTGAAACTATGGGTGTTTATCTTGCCGTCAATGCCAAGCGCCTTACAGACCGCTTTGACCATGAGGCTGGCCTGTTGCCGGGTGATTGGTTTGTTATCGCCGTTGCGAGACAAGAACAGAGGGGTTTCATCGGTTACGGTGATGCCCTGGTCTTCGTAATGCGCTTTAAGCTCCACCACGGCCATTTTGTAAGCCTCCGGTATCGGATAGCTCGTATTATACCCCTGCTTGGAGGCTTTTATCTGAACGTATGAGCCGGACACATCGCCGAAGGTCAATCCCAAGCCCTCGCTTATGCGTGAGCCAAAAGAAAGCCCGGTCAATACCAGAACGCGGTCACGAATTTTCAAACTACCAAGAATTTCCCGGATTTCGGAAGCTTCCAAGACCCTGCAACCCCTCATTTGCCCTTACCTTTATATCATTAATATTTATATTGGAAATATAACTTTATTTCGCCTGTTTGTCAATAGGAAAAACGCCACAACTAACATTATTTCAATCGCTTGAATTTAACAATATGGGAAATTGACAAGTTGGTGGCGCCACACAAACTGCCGTCTACCATGCCGCCCAATCTCCGCACAACAACTCGGCCTGCTCCAAAACAGTCTGGGTCGCCTTTTCCTGTTTGTCAGGCGGGTAGCCGTATTTTCTCAAGATTCGCTTTACCGTTATCCGCATTTGGGCACGGACGCTCTCCCTAACTGTCCAGTCTATGGTCACGTTCTTTTTTATGGATTCCACCAATTCCCGCGCAATCTTTTTCAGTGTCTCATCACCCAATTCTTTCGCGCTGTCATTGACCTCCAGCGCGTCGTAGAACGCAATTTCGTCTTCGCTCAAACCAAGTCCTTGCCCATGCCGCGCCGCCGCATTCATCTCCTTAGCAAGCGCTATGAGTTCCTCGATAATTTGCGCCGTTTCGACAGCCCTGTTCTGATACTTCCTGATAGATTGCGCCAGCAGTTCAGCAAACGAGCGGGATTGAACCAGATTTTTCTTGGAGCGCGTTTTGATTTCGTCGTTCAATAGTTTCCGCAAAAGCTCAACGGCCAGATTCTTATGTGGCATCCCGCGCACTTCCGCTAAAAACTCATCAGACAGAATAGAAATATCCGGCTTTTCCAATCCAGCGGCGGTGAAAATGTCTATCACCTCGCCGGAAGCTACCGCCTTTGAAACAATCTGCCGTATAGCGTAATCCATGTCTCCCCCGGCCTTCCCCCCGTTACCCGTAGATTTCGCCATCGCTGACCGCACGGACTGGAAAAACGCCACGTCATCCCGTATCTCAATCGCCTTCATATGCGGAACCGCCAACGCGAACGCCTGCGACAACTCTGTAACGGATTTCATCAGCCGCGCCTTGCCGTCTTCTTGCAAAAGAATATGCTCCTGCGCCGCTGGGAGAAGTGTCAGCTTTTGCTCCGGTCTGCCTGTTATCCAATGTGACCAGTCGAATCCATGAAACAAGCCGCAACACACTTCGTATTTTTCTAACATCACCGCAACGGCTTCAGCCTGATCAATTGCAGTCTTTCCAGTTCCGCCGCTTTCGGTGTAAACGGACATTGCCTGACGCAACTGATCGGCCAGCCCCAAATAATCCACCACAAGACCGCCCGGTTTGTCTCTGAATACCCGGTTCACACGGGCGATGGCCTGCATCAATCCATGCCCCCGCATCGGCTTGTCCACGTACATGGTATGCAAACAAGGGGCATCGAATCCCGTAAGCCACATATCCCGCACGATTACTATTTTGAAATTGTCCCCCGCATCCTTGAATCTTTTCGCCATTGTTTCCCGGCGGGGTTTATTGCGAATATGCTTCTGCCAATCCAGTGGGTCGGAAGCGGAGCCGGTCATCACAACCTTGATTACCCCCCTGCCATCCTCTTCATCGTGCCATTCCGGGCGAAGCTTTATGATAGCGGCGTATAGGTCAACGCAGATTCGCCTGCTCATGCAGACAATCATCGCTTTGCCCTCCATCGTTTCAAGCCTCTGCTCGAAGTGGGTCACAATATCCTGGGCGATAAGGTTCACCCGTTTCTCCGCGCCAACGATGGCTTCCAACGCCGCCCACTTGGTCTTTAGTTTTTCCTTGCTGGTTTCTTCCTCTCCTTCGGTGACTTCCTCAAACTCTGTGTCTATCCTCGGCTTCTCGCTCTCGATAAGCTCCAGTTTCGCCAACCTGCTTTCGTAGTAGATAGGCACGGTCGCCTTGTCCTGAACGGCTCGCTGGATGTCGTAAACGCTTATGTAGTCGCCAAACACGGCGCGGGTGTTCTTGTCCGTAAGCTCTATTGGAGTTCCCGTAAATCCGATAAACGATGCGTTCGGCACCGCATCCCGCATGTGCCGGGCGAATCCATCTATAAAGTCGTACTGGCTACGATGCGCTTCATCGGCGATGACGACAATATTGTGTCGCTCGGATAATGTGGGGAACTTGTCGCCCTTTTCTTCCGGCATGAACTTCTGAATGGTGGTGAATATCACCCCGCCGGACGCTACTTGAAGAAGTTTTCGCAAATCATCCCGGTTTGTAGCCTGAACCGGCTTTTGACGCAGGATTTCATGACAACGGGAAAAAGTGCCGAATAATTGATCGTCCAGATCGTTCCGGTCGGTAAGTATAACCAGCGTCGGGTTCTCCATAACCGGATGCAGTATCACCCGCCCGGCGTAGAATGCCATCGTCAGGCTCTTACCGCTCCCTTGCGTGTGCCACACAACGCCGCATCGTTTGTCGCCTTTCGGCTTTGAAGCGGCGACCGTAGATTCTACAGCGTTCAACACGGCGTGGAACTGGTGATACCCGGCCAGTTTCTTTATGATCTCGCCCCCGCCGTCATCTTCATAAACGATGAAGCTTCGGATCAGGTTTAAGAACCGGCGTTTCTCGAATACGCCCTTTATCATGGTTTCTAGTTGCGGCATGGATGCTGGAGCCGGTTTCTCGCCTTCGATAGTGCGCCACGGCATGAACCGCTCTTTGTCGGCGGATATGGTTCCAATCCGCGCCTCTAACCCGTCGGAGATTATCAGGGCTTCGTTAAAATTGAACAGGGAAGGAATTTGTTGTTTGTAGGTTTGCAGTTGGTTGAACGCTGACCATATTGTTGCGTTTTCGTCAGTGGGATTTTTAAGCTCAATTACGGCCAGCGGCAAACCGTTTAGGAACACCACCACGTCCGGCCTGCGGTTGTGTTGCCCCTCTTGCACGGTGAACTGGTTCACAACCAGCCAATCGTTATTATCCGAGTTGTCGAAATCTATTAACCGCGCATGGTCATAACCCGTGGAACCGCCTTCCCGTTGATATTCCACCGAAACGCCATCAACAAGCATACGGTGGAAAGATCGGTTGTTAAGAAGCAGTGATGGCGCATCCTGTCGGATTACTTTCCGAAATGCGTCTTCACGAGCATCAGGCGGAATATTGGGATTGAGGCGGGACAACGCATCCTTTACCCGACCAGCCAGGACAGTTTCCCGATAATCTCCCCGTTCAGCCCCAGGCTCCCCCGGCGCGATGGATGGGCCGTTAAGCACGGAATAGCCCAGCCCTTCAAACCACACCAGCGCGGCTTCTTCAACAGTGGATTCGGCTATAGACATCTTCATCTTCGATAATATGGCAGCTCATTTGACATTGGCCGGGCCACCTAATATTTGTACCATTACTAATAGAGCCCCCAAGCCCATTGCACCCCAACAGAAATTCCTCCAAGGCTTTACCCAGAATCCTACAATCACAGAGGAGACGATAAGACAAAATCCTGCTTGAAGGCCGTAACTGTTAGAATTACTCATTAGCCAATTCCACGGCCACACGAAATTAACAGCGAGCTCAAAGACCATGATAATGAGAAGTGAGACGAGAATGCTTGCAATTTTCGCGGCGGTAAGATACCGGGCTTCGGCTTTTTGTCTAAGCAAAGCTTCTTGATTGGCCTTTTCCTCTATCGAATCCTTCTCTAATCTCAACGCTTCAAATTTCGCAGATGTATCTTTGGCATTAGTTTCTGCATCCTTTTGGGAGTTCGCAAGTGCTTCTTTTTCAAGCTCCTTCGCCTGTATAGTTTCATGCGCTTTTGCAGCTTCTATTGCCGCGACCTGCTTCTGCTCGTTAAGTTCATTCTCAGCTCGCTCTTTGTCAGACCGCAAAGCTTCAATCTGCCTCGCCTTCGCTGCGTTCTCTCCAAGGAGCATCTGATTCTCAGCAGCAATAGCTGACTCTATCAGAGCTTGGAACTCTTCATCGCTATTTGTAGTTCGAAGGCCATCAATCAGACGATCATTGGAAAGCATTCTTTTAGCCGTTTCTTCAGGAAAGTCTTTATATGTCGCGAGCAGGCCAAGCATCCTAGAGCAAGCTTTAGCCGCGCCACTACCGATGGTTCTAAACTCCGGCATAGCAAAAGTCTCTGCAAATGAGCGATCAAAGTCCTGACTGGCTGGGACGAATGGGCGGAGGATTTGCCAAAGTATGTTTGGCAACACAACGGATGCGTGAGCATTAGCTTTTCGGCTCGCATCGCTGTCGAACCGGTATAGCATATAGTCACATGTCACAAACAGTGCACCTGCTTCAAGTGTGGAAGTGCCGTTTTTTCGAAGAGTACGTACGCAATCCAGGACAGCAACATCGTGAGCTATCAAGTCGTATGACTTTTCCTTATTTATGCTCTCTAGGAACTCTTTATACTCGGCTTCAAGGGTGGCACGTTCTTCCAGTCGATTTATTTGTGGCTGGAAAACCTCAATTCCCTTGTTCTCCAATAGAACATCCATGTGCTTATACGGCTGGAAAAATGTATCAACATCAATACCAGTTTCTGCGTTTTTCTGGTGGTATTTGAGTTCGATGCCGGACATGAAACTCGAAGTAGTGGCTGCTCGGCTAAGTGATTGCGTCCATCTACGTCTATGGAGTACGTCACAATAATAGGATATTGAAGAGATAAGTTCCCGAAGCGTTGCTTCGTGATATCTCAATTTGAGAGGTAGCTTGTGTTTGGTGACAGCATCCAGCAACTCATTTGAGACTTCTACAAGGTGATGCACATGGAGGCCGAGAATCCCGAAAAGGAAGTTGGTATCGCAAAATAGCATAAGTTGACTGAGTTTCTCTCGGAAACGCGCCGCGACCTCAGGAGAAACCGCCAATGAGAAATAATTGGTTGCCCCATCAGCGCATTCGGCAATAAACCGAGCCCTCTCTGAATTCTTCCCGACGGTGCCGAGGAAGTCGGTGATTGCGTGCTTGGCAGATGCTTGAAGGGGCGGATCAAACCTCGCATTCACTGCCTCAGTTAGAAGGCGCGATAGGCTTTTAGCATAGTCTGATGGAAGTTCAACAGAGGGATCGAGAAATACTGCAACCTGTATCCCGTGACGCAGAAAGGCTTTGGCGAGATAGTCATGCAAAGCAGTCCATGCGAGATCAGGATTAAGATCAGAAAATCGTTGTGTGATTTCCGATATCCATTGCATCTTGACGCGCTCTTGCAATTGAGATGCTTGGTCAATGCGCTCCTTGACTTTCTGTCGAGTATCGGGCAAAAGGACGTAGTTTGTTCCCATGGGCATGTAAACCTGTCCGGAGGATGTCAGGTGATCCAACGCTTTTTGAACCTGATGATCTTGCGCTTCAATGCCAAACATGACACTCAATATTTTTGCTACGTCCTGAATGCTAGATGCCTTCTCCTCCTCAAAGGTGAGTAACGTATGGAGGATTAACTCCTGCAAACTTTCCTCGGGGCTTTTTGTCTCCGCAATTGCAATATAATTGCACATCTGCTGAAGTGCAGTACCTGGTGCAGCAAGCTTGATGCTCGGATCTGTGGATACATTCATTAGACAAGCCCCCCTATAAAGTTCTCGGATTCGTTGATGCGGATTTCGCCGGACAGGAGTTTCGGTAATAGCGCATCGCGGATGGTGGCGAGGGTGTGGGATTCATGCCGATTGGCATTGACTCTCTCGTAAATCGGCGCACAGATGCGATGGAATTCATCCATGATGGGCACCTTGTCGGGTAAAGCCACTTGCCATTTGCCGATTACCTCAGGTCGAACAGCAGGGTAGGCTCCACCATCCGCTTGATGGCCCAAATGTTCGAAAATTTCCGGTTGTGTCAACGCTGTGTGAATAAAGCTCCACGGAGCTTTTACTGGAGTGAAGACCGCGAAGCCCGTTGATGCAATCAGGCTGGGTGAAGGATTTAGACATAGGAAGTACGACCCACGTTCTGGTCGCACAGTGGACATCACCGTGTCACCATGCCGAAGTCGTCGGCGTGCCCGACTAGGTTCTTCCCCACGCTGGAAAATTTGTGTGGCGCCAATTTCACCACGCACAACCTCGGAAATTTCTACATATTCTATCCGGCTAATCTTATCGTTCTTACCAAGTGTCCATGCGTTAATTTCTGATAGCTCCGCAATCCGAGCTAAACCCCACCCCTTGGGAATCTGGCCTAATTCGGAGTCCTGGAAGCTGTCGGGGAAAAGGTCGAGGATTTCCGGTGTCATGTAGGGGCAGGCCTGCGTGCCTGCCCGTTGCGCGTTTGCCCAGTTTGAGGGCGCCCACACAGGGTCGCCCCTACGGGCGCGGACGGGATCGAAATCCACAAACCACGATTTGAATATCGCCCGCGCCATCCCCTCCAGCGTCTCGTTCATTCGCCGGTTCAACTCTATCTTGTCATCCAACGTTCCGAGGATATGTGCAATGGCGCGTTGTTCAGGAAGGGGGGGAATCTGGATTTCTATTCTATTGATATCCCTTATTGGGAGTTGCGGTTGTGCGCTTCCTGTTTGGAGTGCTAGTACTTGCTCCCGAAAGAGCGCAGACCTAACAAAAAAATATAAAAAACGTGGATATAGGGCCGTAGTTTTAGCCCTAAAAATTACCATCCCAGAATTTATTCGTATGTTTTCAAAATTAATAGAATCATCGAAGTATGCCGCATTTCCAACTGTTCCTCGTGTAGTTAAAACCACATCATTTCTGATTAACTTTCCTTTTCGTAACGAAGCGTCTTTCTCCGCTGTGACAAAAGAACAGTCGGAAAAATTAAATCCATTGGCCGAAACGTTTCCAGCGTTCAGAAATAAGCAATGACCTGCTTTTGAAAATTCGGTCAGATTAGGGTAATTCGTCCCACGATCACCGTCTATTATTTCAAGAGGTGCATTTTCAAATTTCATGGTCTGCCACTCACCCGCCATGCCCCGGCTCCTTCATGGAGGTTTCCAATTCCTCGATACTTGGCAATTCGCCTTTCAGCTTTTTCGGCAGGGTTTCCGTCAGTTTGTATCCGGATACACCTATTGGTTTCCGGGTATCGCGCAGGGCGTATTCAACAACCACCTTGTTCTTCGATTTGCACAGGATTATGCCGATGCTTGGCTGGTCATCCTTGTGGCGCAGGAGGTCATCCACGGCGGAAAGGTAAAAGTTCATCTTTCCCGCGTATTCCGGTTGGAATTCCCCTACTTTTAGCTCTATAACCACGAAGCAACGAAGGCGCAAGTGGTAGAAGAGCAGATCAATATAAAAATCATCCCCGCCGATTTCCATATGGTACTGGCTACCGACAAAGGCAAACCCTACGCCAAGTTCCAGCAGGAACGCCCTTATCTGCTCCAGCAGGGCTTTTTCCACGTCCCGTTCCTTGGCCTCTTCGCCGATGGTCAGGAAGTCAAAGACGTATGGGTCTTTCAATATCTGCCGGGCAAGCTCTGATTGCGGCGCGGGAAGGGTGCGGGCGAAGTTGGAAACGGCTTTCCCTTGCCGCTTGTACAGGCCGCTCTCAATCTGGTGGACAAGAACGTTGCGCGACCAGCCGTTTTGAATGGTCTGGCGGATGTACCATTCCCGCTCAATGGAGGCTTTAACCTTATCCAAAAGAACTACGTTATGAAACCAGGGAATTTGTGCAGCAACCTGCTGCACAAATTGGCTGTCCTGGTATGCCTCGGCGAATAACCTCATATATTTAAGGTTACGCGGGGAGAATCCTTTCATCTCCGGGAACTCGCGCCGCAGGTCTTGGGCTAATCTGTCCACAACTTTTGCGCCCCAACCCTCCTGGCGCTGGCTATCGAGAATCCGGCGGCCAATCTCCCAATAGAGCAGAACCAATTCGCGGTTGGCGGCAAGGCCAGCGCGAATCTGGGCGGAACGAATCTTCCCTTTAAGGTCGTCGAGCAGGAGCGCATAGTCCACAGGGGCTTTGCCTGATTGTGCAACAGGCTGTTGGACAATTTCGAAATCAGGCTTTCGAGGCTTGCCTTTACCCGCCATAGCCAAGCTCCTTCAGGTTTGCCCAAATCATTTTGTCGAGTTTGGCGGATTCGGCGCACTGCTCCTTTAACTTGGCGGTGAGATGCTTCATTTTATCGTCGAACGGCTCGTCGTCGTCTTCCACCTCTTCCGCGCCGACGTATCGCCCCGGTGTGAGGACGTATCCATGAGCGGCGATTTCTTCCGTCTTGGCGCTCTTGCAGAAGCCGGGGATATCCGCGTATTTGCCCGCGTCTTTTTCGCCACGCCATGCGTGATATGTGCTGGCGATACGGGTTATGTCTTCACTGGTAAGCTCGCGGTGAACGCGATCAATCAACGTCCCAAGCTTGCGAGCGTCTATGAAAAGCGTCTCGCCCCGGCGGTCACGGAAGCGGTTATTCTTCTTGTCGCGGGCGATGAACCATAGGCAGACGGGAATCTGCGTGGAATAAAAAAGTTGCCCAGGCATAGCTATCATGCAGTCCACTAGGTCAGCTTCGATAATCTTCCGACGGATTTCACCCTCGCCAGACTGATTGCTGGACATGGAGCCGTTGGCAAGAACAAACCCGGCGTATCCCGTGGGCGCAAGGTGATGAATGAAATGCTGAACCCACGCATAGTTGGCATTGCCCGCAGGTGGAACACCGTATTTCCAGCGTTTGTCTTCGCGCAGGCGATCACCGCCCCAATCGCTAGAGTTGAAGGGTGGATTAGCCAGGATGTAGTCCGCCTTTAAATCTGGGTGAAGGTCGCGGTGAAACACGTCGGCATGTTCGCTACCAAGGTTGTTATCTATGCCGCGAATGGCCAGGTTCATTTTGGCAAGGCGCCACGTGGTGGGGTTGGATTCCTGACCATAAACAGCTATGTCGCCGATGCGTCCGCCGTGGACTTCCACAAACTGCTCGCTTTGAACAAACATGCCACCGGAGCCGCAACAAGGGTCGTATACCCGCCCCTTGTATGGCGAGATCATTTCGACCAGAACTTGAACGACACATCGAGGGGTATAGAACTGGCCGCCCTTCTTGCCTTCCGCGCTGGCGAACTGCGAGAGGAAGTATTCGTACACACGGCCCAGAACGTCTTTTGAGCGGCTTTCCTTGTCGCCAAGGCCAATTGTGCTTACAAGGTCTATCAGTTCGCCCAGCCGGTGTTTGTCGAGGTCTTGGCGGGCGTAATTTTTAGGAAGAACGCCCTTGAGGGAAATGTTATCCCGCTCAATGGCAGTCATGGCATCGTCCACCAGTTTTCCGATAGTGGGTTGCTTGGCTTTAGATTGAAGATGGCTCCACCGCCCCTCCTGTGGAACCCAGAAGACGTTTTTAGCCTTGTACTCATCCGGGTCTTCCGGGTCGGCTCCGTGGTGTTTATCCGCAAACAGCTTGGCGTGATGTTCCTCGAAAGCGTCGGAGATGAATTTCAGGAAGATAAGGCCAAGAACGACGTGCTTGTATTCCGCCGCGTCCATGTTGTTACGAAGCATATCGGCGGCTGACCACATCTTGGCTTCAAAGCCAAGGTTGGCCCCGTTATTGGGTTTGCCTTTTGCGCTTCCTGCTTTTTTACCCTTCGCCATTTCACCCCAGCATTTAGAAAATATGGAAATTGTACCATCAATAGGAATTCAGTTTAACAAGGGCGAGCATGAGTGGCTACTAAGGGGAGAAAACGTGAATTGAAGGAAGATTTTAAAGAAAGATTTAAGAGCGACTATGATAAATAAAATTCCAAGAACGTGAACTTGTGTTCACTTCAATTTACTGTCTCACTGCACTTCGTTTTATTCTGGATGGCTAAACTTTTAGTAGGATGTAGCCACGTCCATGTAAGGAGTGGAACAAACACAAAAATGGATGCCACTGCCGCCGCATAGCCAATAGCTGTTACACCGTCAAATTCGCCCTTTCAAACCACATCAGCATATATCACTTATAAAAGCTGATTGGCATTTCAGTATTTTCTGCGCGATTCATTGGCCTGCTCTTCCCTGGCATTGATGAACATAACCCGTATGGAATTGGGTATGTCCCGAATAGGCACTTCAAAGCGCGCCCATGATTCCCGGCGCCAAGTTAGGCCATAGACCACACCTGCCAGAGAATCTGAAAGGTCTTTGCTTCCACGTTGGTTGTGATCCACCTTCCCATGCTTTGGATCAAACTCAAGCTCCCGAAGCTCCTTGAACAGTTTCTGGTTATTCGGCATTTTTAAACGCCGGTCATAGATGGCCTGCTTTAATAGTTCGTAGGGAAGAGGTGTTTTGTCCATTGACTGTTGGCCAGTCATAAAACCCTTCTGACGGAGCATTTGAATGGAATCAGCGGATTGAAAACTGTCAAATGTTATCCAGCGAATGTTCATCTCCATATCCCGAAGCTTGTACAGAAATTCCCGTATCTTCGAGAAGTTGATTTCCCCACCTCTTGGAGGCTTAACCTCCAGGGCGAAGTCTATCCGTATTTGGGGGAGTTTTTCTATGAAGTCCCCACGTTTCACCTCAGTGAACCCTTCAACCAAGCCGCAAACTATCCCGGCGCTGTCGGATGACAAGGCAAGATCAACATGGACAAAGTGAGCCTCATCTGGATGAAAGAATTTCTGCCTGTAAATCTCGACATTCGTTTCATGGAAGTCCACATCATCCCGGCTCAATATGGACTCATGCTTTCCAAAACACTCAGATATTGCTTCAACATCCAAGATGAATGGGTGGAGGGCCACGGTTGATTTACCAAGGATATCCCTGATGGCTCCGGTTATGTCCAGTTCAAACTCGCTCCGGTATTCAATGGGGACTTTTTCAACAAAAGGCTGATCCTGAGTTGAAAGCTGTTCATCGTCACCGATAATCCTTGGTTTTTTAAAATCGTTTCCCACAAAAACAGAAAACCATTTGCCAGAAAAATTACGGGCTGGCAAGATATCCCAAGTTCGCTTGTCATAAATATAAATCGAGGTTTTACCCGTTCGTCTGATTTCGTCTCTAGCCTCCGCCTCCTTTAAGTCTGTGAACTGGCCGGGGTATCTTCGTGAAGACACCAAACAGAGTATTCCCGGAAGGATTCCATATTTCATGAACCTCGACTTTCGGCGCCGGGCAATTGAGTCGTATAAGGCTGTGGCTTGGTCATAATTCCCGCCTGTCATGGAACGTTTAGACTTATCCACCGCTTCCATATGGTTAAGCTCGTCGAGCAAAGCGGTGAAAATATTCTGGCCAATTGTTGCGGTTTCCTCTCCTGACACCGGTTTGACGATTATCCTGTTCGGGAAAACCATCTCGGAAGTGAGAGATTTATCGTATGGGAACTTCTCCCGGAAATATGGAGAACCATCCACCATCGCCTTAAACCGTTTGTAGTCCACACTCTTTGCGAGGGTGGCGTTTATGTTCTGGAAGACGATAAGTATTTCCGAGGATGGGTCAAGGTCAAAGAGTCTTTGGGGTTGTCGAAAGCAGGAAAGCACATATACTTGATACGCAATGGTGATTAAAGCTGTTGTGCTCTTGGCCGCGCCAATCGCCCCGGTGAAAACGGCTTCCGTGTATACCGACCCCACCCGCGATCCATTAGACAAACCTTCAACAACGGGATTATTTATCTTCTCAAGCACTTTCAAAACTTCGGGGTAAACAATTGACTCGTAGTTAAGGTATTCAGGGCTATTTACGAACTCTCGGATGCTTACTGGGTAAGTTTTCATGTACTCCATGAGACGCAGGCAAAAATGCCGCCCCTCCATCGCCTCTTTAACGGCGAATCCGGTGAACTCCCCCAACTCAGGGCTGATAGTCTTGTTGCTCTTGGTAAGGCTGGCTATCAGCTCAGTAACTTTCTTCAGCTTAACCGTTTTCATTCACTTCATCCGCCATTATCCTGTTGATCTGGGAAATGAATTTGGAAATCTCCGAACCATCGCTGGATATTCCATTGGATTCGGTCATTTTTAACTCGAAGGTGCGTTTGAGCTTGGTCATCTCAAGTATTTCCAGGGAAGCCTTGAGCCTGACACTGTCGTTATCTGACCCCATCATACTTACCAATACCATCGCGGCGGTTTCTGCCTTTGCTTCAAGAAGGGAATACGCCCGTTCCCGCTGTCGCCGGGCGTAATTGGTCAAGGCCTTCTGAAACTCCGGTTTCTTCCGCCAATTCAGTATTGTTTGGTCGCTTACTCCACATTCTTTGGCTATTTCAGCAAGGGTTTGTCTGCCAAGAAACAAGAGTTCCACGGCCTTTGGACTGCACCCCTTAAACTGGAGCGTTTTTAAGCCGAAATTAGTGTGCCTGTCC
>JADGAO010000050.1 GCA_015231995.1 Nitrospinota bacterium
TGAAAAACAAAGCAATCAGGAGCCAAAGCGTTTTCAACTTCGGAATCCGGGCTTAACGGGGCTATCCCCAAATGGTAAAACAGAAACGACGAACGTTGTTCGAGGCGTTCTTCACTTCGAACTCCTTCTCTTTTTTAATGCGTGTTTATTCTTCCTTTAGGACAGCGGGGTGAAGACGCCCACGCCGAGCATTTGGAAAACAGCTCCTTAACATGGTTTGTGAACGATGAAAGCTCTGGTAGTTGACGACAGCAAGCTTGTACGGCAGATAGAACTCGCCGTTTTCGCCAAAATAGGCGGCGTGGAAGTTGACGAGGCGGAAGACGGCGCCGACGCCCTTGAAAAACTGACGAAAAACAAATACGACATCGTCTTGCTGGACTGGATGATGCCGAAGATGACGGGAGAACAACTCCTTCGGGAGATTCGCGGCGCCAACGGCCCGAACAAAGACACCCCTGTGCTTATGGTGACTGCGGAGGCGGAGCGCAGTAAGATACTCACAATGATTCCGCTTAAGATAAACGGGTATGTGACCAAACCATTCACCACAGAATTGTTGCAGGAGAAGATAAAAGCGATTATTGGAAAGAAAAAGATCGTGCTCGGCTAGCTTTGCGCCGGGCGCAATTTATTTATACACGTGGTAAACGGCTCTCGCCCGGTAAATCTCCCCCACTTTGGCTCTTATGTTTTTCACAAGCTCGCTCATTGACTGGCCGCTTTCCGCCATCGCCGTCTCGCCGCTTTTTTCGCCCTTCGGCAGGTAATAAAACGAAACGGGTTTGAAAGAAGAAAACCCGGCTTCGACAACCCACGCTTCCACGGCCAGAGGATTAGGTCCCCAATAGTTGGTGGGGTCCTGGTTTATCTGGCTCCCCGTGTAATACACCGCAGACGGATAATCCAGATCGAGCGCGTCAACGTGGGTTTCCATAATCATTGTTCCCTTTGTGACGGAAGCCACTTTCTCCAGGGCAAGGATAGGGTGTTTAAGATGATACAGAACACCAAGAAAAAACGTCATGTCAAATACGCCGAACCTGTCCGGCGACAGGTCGTACACGTCAAGGTCATACGCCTCCACAGTTGCTCCGGTGGCTTTGCAGGCCAGGTCGAACTGTTCCCTCGGCGCCGCCCCGTCATCGCGCCATTTGTCCATTGCGACGACTTTGGCTCCGCGCCTGCTCGCCTCGATGGAGAAAAACCCGTTATTGGCCCCGATGTCCAGAACGCGCAGGCCGGACAGGTTTTCGGGAAGCTGGTATCTCGGCAATCGGAGGATCGTGTTTACGGCTCCCTTGGTGATGACGTTATGCCCCAGGTCAATCGTGTGGTACCAGGTTAAAGAGTCTGCTTTTTGCCGTAGAGAATGTTCGTCCATAATCTGTCAGTCCAAAATAGATTTTAAAAACCATTCGCTGTCCGGGGTGTTCTTCACCCCGGACGGGCGGCGAGGTGAAGAACACCTCGCCGAGCTCTAAAGCGGGCTCCACGCTTCTCTCACTCCACATCTTCCTTCGTCTTCTTCAACACTTCTTTCTTGTAGGCCGCCAGAACGTCCGTCCGTCTCAACATCCCCACGATCCGTCGGGGGTCGCTCGCCTTGACCACCGGCAACTGCTCGATATCCTTTATGGCGAACCGCTCCATCGCTTCGTTGAGGTTGTTGTCGTCCGTCACGGTGATCACATTCTCCGTAGCTATCTCCTTGGCCACAACTATATCCGCAAGCTCGGCGGAGTCGAGCAGAATTTCGCGCACGTTCTGGATGGAGATGATCCCCGACAATCTCCCCTCCGCGTCCACCACGGGGAAGTAGTTGTCGCGCGATGTCGTTATAAGCTCCATTATCCGCTTGAACGGCGCATTTTCCGGTATCGTGGTGACGCGCTCGATCATCACCTCGCCCACCCGCATCCTGTCCATCACCGAAAGGTCGCGCCCGCGCCACAGCTTTATTCCGCGTCGTTTGAGCTTCTCGGTGTACAACGACTCGCCGGAAAACCGTGTCATCACAAACGTGGCCATGATGCACGCTGTCATAACAGGGAGGATGATCTGATAGTTGCCGGTAAGCTCGTACCCCATGAGGATGTTGGTGAGCGGGGCCTGCGCCACGGCGGACATCACCGCGCCTATTCCAACCATCGCGTAGGCGCCCGGCGAGGCGGTGTAGCCGGGGAGCGCGAAATTCACCGCATAGCCGAACACTCCGCCCACCATGCACCCGATGAACAGCGAAGGCGCGAATATGCCGCCCGACCCGCCGGAGCCGAGCGATATCGCGGTTGCGATTATCTTCAAAAAAATGAGCGCGAACGCAAGGTAGAGCGTCATGTCGCCCGCAAGCATTTTGGTCATCGTGTCGTAACCGTTGCCGAAAACTTCCGGCGTGAACATGCCTATCAACCCGACGATGAACCCGCCGATGGCTGGTTTTAACGCGCTATGGACGTTGACCTTTTTTTTGAAAAAATCGTCCGCCGCAAAACTGGTAACGAAAAACAGCCTGGCCGCCAACCCGCACAATACACCCAGCAGGGCGTAGAGGAATATCTCCCACGGCGATACGAGCGTGTATGCCGGGGCGTGAAAAACCGGTATGTCGCCAAGGAGAAGCCGTTTGACCGTGGTAGCCATCACGGAGCTTATCACTATCGGCAAAAACGATATGACGTTGAAGTCGGCCAGCACCAGCTCCACGGTGAAGATGACCCCTGCGATAGGCGCGTTGAACGAGGCGGCTATCCCCGCCGCCGCGCCGCATCCCACAAGCAGGCGGAGCCTGTCGGACGAGGCGTTTAGCGTCTGCCCCAATGTCGAGCCGAGCGCGCCGCATATCTGCGCTATCGGCCCTTCCCGCCCCCCGGAACCGCCGGAGCCGAGGAATATGGACGTCGCCAACGTGCGGAACCAGACGGTTCGCGGACGGACGACTCCAGAGTCAACGGCGGTCCATTTCATAACCTCCGCCGCCGAGCCGGTCTCCCCGCCCATCTTGAACCACCATGTGAGCAGTCCCACCAGAAGGCCGCCGACGGCGGGGACGAGCGGAATGACAATCCATGCGTAAACGGAGGGATGGCCGGAGAACAGTCCGGCAGGGATTTGAAAAAAGAGGGCGGTGAAAAAAGTGATCATTTTCTCGAAGACGACCGCCATCAGGCCGCAGGCGATTCCAAGAACGGAAGCCACGATCATGAACAACGTATGCTCGTGGGAACTGCGCGCCGAGAGGGCCCTGTTGAAATGATTCCTGATCCACGCGCCCAGCGGAAAATCAGACATCATTTACCTTTCGCCGAACAAAAAAAACCGGTGATTCCGCTATGGAAACCACCGGTTTGCTCAATTCATTTCACGTCCTGTTGTCAGTCCGCCACATCCTGGCTTTCGGGAACCTCGTCCTCGTCATACGACAAAGGCTCCACAAAATCCGCGGTGACCACGGCGTGTTCTTCCTCCCTGCGGAACCTGGGAAGCTCGTTCATCTTCAGGGTCAGGCCGTTGTACCTGCGCGAACCGGTTCCCGCCGGGATAAGCCTGCCCATGATGACGTTCTCCTTCAACCCGCGAAGCACGTCCACCTTGCCGGAGACCGAGACTTCGGTAAGCACCCTTGTCGTCTCCTGGAACGACGCGGCGGAGATGAAGCTTTCCGTGGACAGCGACGACTTGGTGATGCCCAACAGCATCGGCCTGCCTTTGGCCGGCCTGCCGCCTTCCGATATGGTCTGCTTGTTCTTCTCCGCGAATATCTGCTTGGACACCATCTCGCCGATCATCATGTCCGTGTCCCCGCTGTCCTCGATGGCGAGGTGGCGAAGCATCTGGCGCACGATGACCTCGATGTGCTTGTCGTTTATCTGCACGCCCTGGAGACGGTAAACTTCCTGTATCTCGTTGACGAGGTACTTCTGGAGTTCTTTCTCGCCGAGAACGGCCAGTATGTCGTGCGGGTTGGCCGCGCCGTCCATGAGCGCCTCGCCCGCCCGCACATAGTCGCCCTCGTGGACGTTGACGTGCTTG
This sequence comes from Nitrospinota bacterium, assembly GCA_015231995.1. Taxonomy (GTDB): domain Bacteria; phylum Nitrospinota_A; class UBA7883; order UBA7883; family JACRLM01; genus JADGAO01. The sequence continues at coordinate 4,033 of JADGAO010000050.1, forward strand.
CCGCGGGGGAGCAGGTACTCGTGCGCTTCGCCCGTATCGGTCGTGACGATGAGTTTCCTCATGCCTTTGACGATGCCGCCGAAGGAGACGCGCCCGGAAACCTCGGTGATGGTGGCCTGGTCGTGCGGCTTTCGCGCCTCGAACAGCTCCGCCACGCGAGGCAGACCGCCGGTGATGTCTTTCGTTTTCGCCGTGCCGCGCGGTATCTTGGCGATAACGTCGCCGGATTTTATCGCCTGGCCTTCCATGACGGCAAGGTGCGCCCCCGCCGGCATCAGGTACCGGACGACGGTTTTGTTCTTGTCGTCTTTTATGGATATGCGCGGCTGTTTCGTCGGATCGCGGTGATCGAGGATGACCTTCTCGGAATGGCCCGTGGTCTCGTCTATCTCCTCTTTCACAGTGACGTTTTCGAGTATGTCCCCGAACGCCACTTTGCCGCCGAACTCCGTGAGTATGGACTGCGTGTACGGATCCCACTCGGCCAGTATGTCGCCTTCCTTGACCCTCGCGCCTTCCATGACCCTCAGCTTGGCCGAGTAAACGATCTTGTGACGCTCCAGTTCGCGCCCTTCCTCGTTCTGGATGATGATGCCGCCGTTGCGGTTCATGACGACGTACTCTTTGGGTTTGTCGTCTCCGCCTATGGCGATGCTCTTTATGTCCACGTAACGGACGATACCTTCCTTCTTGGCGGCAAGCGTGGTCTGCTCCGCTATTCTGGAGGCCGTGCCGCCGATGTGGAAGGTTCTCATAGTAAGCTGTGTGCCAGGCTCGCCGATGGACTGCGCGGCGATGACGCCCACCGCTTCGCCCATCTCCACAAGATGGCCGGTCGCAAGGTTCCTGCCGTAACAGAGGGCGCAAGCCCCTTCCCTCGCCTCGCAGGTGAGCACGGAGCGTATTTTCATATGCTCGATGCCGCGCTCTTCCAGCAGTTCGATGGCCTTCTCGTCCACCATCTGGTTGGACTTTAGCAGAACCTCTTTGTTGAACGGATCCACCACGTCTTCCAGCGATATCCTGCCGAGCACGCGCTCGCCGAGGTCCTGGATGACCTTGCCGCCCTCGATAAGGGCGTATATCTCGATTCCGTTGAGAGTGCCGCAATCGTGTTCGAGGATGATGATGTCCTGCGCCACGTCCACAAGCCTTCTGGTCAGGTAACCGGAGTTGGCGGTCTTGAGGGCCGTGTCCGCAAGACCCTTGCGCGCGCCGTGCGTGGAGATGAAGTATTGCAGAACCGACAACCCCTCGCGGAAGTTGGCGGTGATCGGAGTCTCCATGATTTCGCCCGACGGCTTGGCCATAAGGCCGCGCATTCCGGCCAGCTGGCGTATCTGCTGTTGCGATCCGCGCGCGCCGGACTCCGCCATTATGTAGATGGAGTTGAAGTCGCGGTCAACCGCCTCGCCTTTCAATATCGCGTCGTCCTGGCGCGCAAGCTCCTTGAACATCTCCTTGGCAACTTCGTCGGTGACGTGCGCCCAGATGTCTATGATCTTGTTGTATCGTTCGCCGTGCGTGATAAGACCGCTGTGGTACTGCGAGTCCACCTTGGCCACTTCCTTGCGGGCCTTCTCCACCATCTCGTCCTTGTTGTCGGGGATGAGCATGTTGTCCATGGAGATAGAGATGCCCGCCTTGGTCGCCATGGCGAAACCGAGGTCTTTTACGTCGTCGAGGAACTTGACGCAGGCGTCCCTGCCCTTCTCGATGAAAACCTCGTGCACCAAGTCCTGCAGGGTCCTCTTGTCCAGAAGGCGGTTGACGCGGGAGAAACGCATTCCCTTGGGCAATATCTCGTACATCAGCACGCGCCCGGCGGTGGTGTTGTGGATATGCCTGGTTTTGCCGGTTGACGAAGCCTCGTCCTCCTCCTCGATGCGCACGAGGATGCGGGCGTTGAGCGAAAGCTCCCCGTTGTCGAGCGCCGAACGCACTTCCGACGGGCTGGAAAACTTCTTGTTCTCGCCGAGGCTTGCGCCGCGCTCTTTGGTAAGGTAGTAACAGCCAAGCACGATGTCCTGCGACGGCACCGCGATCGGCCTGCCGGAAGCGGGCGACAATATGTTGTGAGCCGACAGCATCAGGAACTTGGCCTCGACCTGGGCTTCCAGCGACAACGGTATATGAACCGCCATTTGGTCGCCGTCGAAGTCGGCGTTGTACGCCGCGCAGACGAGCGGGTGCAGTTTTATCGCCTTGCCGTCCACAAGCTGGGGCATGAACGCCTGTATTCCAAGCCTGTGAAGCGTCGGGGCGCGGTTGAGCATGACGGGATGATGCGCGACCACCTCGTCGAGGCACTCCCACACTTCCGGCCTCTCCTGCTCCACCATCTTTTTCGCCATCTTGATAGTGGTGGCGTAGCCTTTTTGTTCGAGTTTGTGGAAGATGAACGGTTTGAACATCTCCACGGCCATCTTTTTGGGAAGGCCGCACTGGTAGAATTTCAGATCCGGCCCGACGACGACGACCGATCGGCCGGAGTAGTCAACGCGTTTGCCAAGCAAGTTCTGCCGGAACCGCCCCTGTTTGCCCTTGAGCATGTCGGAAAGCGATTTGAGCGGCCTTTTGTTGGGGCCTTTTAACGTCCTGCCGCGCCTGCCGTTGTCGAACAACGCCGCCACCGCTTCCTGAAGCATACGCTTTTCGTTGCGGATGATGATGTCCGGCGCCTTGAGGTCCTGTATTCTCTTAAGGCGGTTGTTGCGGTTGATGACGCGCCTGTACAGGTCGTTCAAATCCGACGTGGCGAACCTGCCGCCGTCAAGCGGCACCAACGGCCTTAGCTCCGGCGGGATGACCGGGACGACTTTGAGTATCATCCACTCCGGCTTGTTCTCGGACTTGCGGAACGCCTCCACAACCTTCAGCCTTTTCGCCAGTTTCCTGAGCGTCTGCTGGGAGGTCGTCTCTTTGAGGGCTTCTTTGAGATCCTCGGCGAGGGTCTCGATATTCGTGCTACGCAGAAGGTCGTCAATGGCCTCCGCGCCGATGCTTGCGCGGAAAGAGCCTTCGCCGTACTGCTCCACGGCGTTCCTGTACTGCTCTTCCGTGAGGCACTGTTTGTACTTTAACTCGGTCTCGCCCGGATCAATGACGATGTAGGCTTCAAAATAGATGATCTTTTCCAGATCGCGCAAGGTCACGTCGAGGAAGTTGCCGATCCTGCTGGGCAATCCCTTGAAGAACCATATGTGGGCGACGGGGCTGGCCAGCTCGATATGCCCCATCCGCTCGCGGCGCACTTTGGAGAGGGTGACCTCGACTCCGCACTTCTCGCAGACCACGCCTTTGTACTTCATGCGCTTGTACTTGCCGCAGTTGCACTCCCAGTCTTTGACCGGGCCGAAAATCTTCGCGCAGAAAAGGCCGTCACGCTCCGGCTTGAACGTCCGGTAGTTGATGGTCTCCGGTTTTTTCACTTCGCCGAAAGACCACGACCTGATCTTCTCGGGAGAAGCTAACCGTATCCTGATCGCATTGAAAGATATTGGATCCCGCGGTTTATCCGCAAAGGAAGAGCCGAACATTTCCAAAGGGTTTACCTCCCTCTTCCAAAATTAATCATCTTCGTATCCGCCGCCATCAGGTCTGCAGAAGCTCCACGTCCAAAGCCAGAGCCTGAAGCTCTTTGACAAGGACGTTAAACGACTCCGGCAAGCCCGGATGGAGCGTGTGGTCGCCCTTGACGATGGATTCGTACATGCGCTTGCGCCCTTCCACGTCGTCGGACTTCACCGTCAGCATCTCCTGCAACGTGAAGGCCGCGCCGTAGGCTTCCAGCGCCCAGACTTCCATCTCTCCAAGCCTCTGTCCGCCGAACTGCGCCTTGCCTCCCAGCGGTTGCTGGGTGACAAGAGAGTATGGGCCGGTGGACCGGGCGTGTATCTTGTCGTCAACCAAATGATGGAGCTTTAGCATGTATATGTAACCGCTTAGCACCTTCTGGTCGAACAGCTCTCCCGAACGCCCGTCGCGCAGGGCCACCTTGCCGTTGCGCGGGTATCCGCTCTTTTCGAGCATGTCGCCTATCTCGCTCTCGAGCGCGCCGTCGAAGACCGGAGTCATCATGTGCTTGCCGAGCCGTTTGGCGGCCATGCCCAGGTTGGTCTCCATGATCTGTCCCACGTTCATACGGGACGGAACGCCGAGGGGGTTCAAAACTATCTCGATGGGTGTGCCGTCGTCCATGAACGGCATGTCCTCTTCGGGCACGATGACGGAGACCACGCCCTTGTTGCCGTGGCGTCCGGCCATCTTGTCGCCCACCTGCAGTTTGCGCTTGATGGCGACGTACACCTTGACCGTCTTGATGACGCCCGGGGCAAGCTCGTCGCCGCGGGTGAACTTGTTGATCCGGTCTTCGTACCTGTTCCTTATGGACTGTATCTCTTCCCGGCTTTCCTCGTCTATCTGACGGGCCTTGTCGGTGATCTCGGAATCGTCAATGTCTATCTTGAGAAGGTCCTTGCCGGAAAGCTCCCGGAGAATGTCCGCCGTCAGCTTGGCTTTCTTTGCGGCCACTACCTTGGAGCCTTTTTTAACGTCCGCCGCCGTAACCTTGTTGACGAGCAGGGAACGTATCTTCTCGTCCTTCTCAATCGAGGCGATTTCTATCTCCTCGTCCATGTCTTTTTCCAGACGGGTCTTTTCCTCCAGCTCGATGGCCTGGGCGCGAGCGTCGCGCTCCGCCCCGCGTCTGGAGAAAACCCGCACGTTGATGACGATACCCTCGTTGCCCGGCGGCACGGTCAGCGATGTGTCGCGCACGTCGCCGGCCTTCTCGCCGAATATGGCCTTGAGCAGTTTCTCTTCCGGCGAAAGCAGTGTCTCGCCTTTGGGCGTGACCTTGCCGGCGAGGATGTCGCCGGTCTTGACTTTCGCGCCGATGCGGATGATGCCCGACTCGTCGAGGTTCTTGAGAGCTTCCTCGGAGACGTTGGGTATGTCGCGGGTGATATCCTCTTTGCCCTGGCGGGTGTCGCGGGCCTCCACTTCGAACTGCTCGATGTGGATGGAGGTGTACACGTCGTCCTTCACCAGCTTCTCCGACACTATGATCGCGTCTTCGAAGTTGAACCCGTTCCACGGCATGAACGCCACAAGCACGTTCCGGCCAAGCGCAAGCTCGCCGCGGTCGGTGGACTGCCCGTCGGCGATCACGTCGCCTTTTTTAACCTTCTGCCCGACCGTCACCGCAGGGATCTGGTTGATGCAGGTGTTCTGGTTGGACCTGGAGTATTTCGTGAGCCTGTAAATGTCCACGTTGGACTCATGCCTGTCCTGGGCGTGGGAGCGCACGACTATCCTGCTTGCGTCAACGGATATGACCTCGCCCGCGCTTTTGGCCTGAACCACCGCGCCGGAGTCTTTGGCGACCTTGGATTCCATACCCGTACCCACAAGCGGGGTCTCGGTCTTAAGAAGCGGCACGGCCTGCCTCTGCATGTTCGAACCCATCAGCGCGCGGTTGGCGTCGTCGTTCTCAAGGAACGGAATCAAAGACGCCGCCACCGACACCAACTGCTTGGGAGACACGTCCATGTAATGTATCTCGGCGGGCGGGACAAGAACGTAATCGCCGCTTCTACGCGCGGATATCAGATCGCTCGTGAACTTGCCGGCCTTGTCCAGCGGGGCGTTGGCCTGCGCGATGGTGTGCTTGTCCTCTTCCATAGCGTTGAGGTAGTTGACTTCCGCCGTAACGCGTCCGTCAACGACTTTGCGGTATGGAGTCTCGATAAACCCGAAGTCGTTGACGCGCGCAAACGTGGACAACGACGAGATAAGGCCGATGTTCGGGCCTTCCGGGGTCTCGATGGGGCATATCCGCCCGTAATGGCTCGGATGCACGTCGCGCACTTCGAACCCGGCCCGCTCGCGCGTAAGGCCGCCAGGCCCGAGGGCCGAAAGCCTGCGTTTATGGGTCACGGAAGAAAGCGGATTGGTCTGATCCATGAACTGCGAAAGCTGGCTGGACCCGAAAAACTCCTTTATCGCCGCAGTGACGGGCTTGGAGTTGATAAGGTCGTGCGGCATACAGGTGGACAGATCCATCATGTTCATCCTGTCGACGATGGCCTTTTCCATGCGCACCAGGCCTATGCGGAACTGGTTCTCCACAGACTCGCCGACGGAGCGCACGCGCCTGTTGCCAAGATGGTCTATGTCGTCTGGCTGGCCCATGCCGCGGCGCAGGTCGAAAAGCACCTTGACGGTGCGGAGTATGTCGTCCTTCGTAAGGAGCCTCATGCTCAACGGGAACTGCTCCTGGTCGAGCCCCAGCCGAGAGTTGAGCTTCAACCTGCCGACTTCGGAGAGGTCGTACCTCTTCGGGTTGAAAAACAGGTTCTCGAACAGCACGCGGGCGGTCTCCGCAGTGGGAGGATCGCCGGGGCGAAGCCTTTTGTATATTTCCTTCAGCGCGTCGTCCTTGTTGTCTATCTTGTCGGCCATCAGCGTGTCGCGGATGGACGTGTCCTTGAACTGCTCGTCTATGACGAGTATCGGGAACGACGAAAGCTTCTTCTCGCGGATGATCTTGAGAGTGTCTGCCTTTATCTCGGTGTTGATCTCGATGATGATCTCGCCGGTCTCTTCGTCCACGATGTCCTCGGCGATGAACCTGCCAAGCACGTCGTCGGGCGCAAGCCTCAGAGCCTTTGTCCCCAACGCCTCCAGCTGGCGGACGGCCTTCCTGTTGAGTTTCCTGCCTGCCTTGAGAATCGGGTCGCCGGACTTGGGATCCTTGATGTCGTCGCCGGTCTTGAAGCCGAGCGGGAGCATCTCCTTGCCGACTTCCACGGAGAACTCGTCAATGTCCGCGTTGAAATGGAGTTTTATCGAATTGTAGAAAAACGCCAACAACCCCGGCGCGTCGTAGCCGAGGGCCTTGAGCAATACGGTGGCGTGGAATTTCCTTCTTCTGTCTATTCTCGCGTAAAGAATATCTTTTATGTCAAATTCGAAATCCAGCCACGAACCCCTGTATGGGATAAGCCTCGCCGAGTAGTTCATCTGTCCGGCCTGGGCGCCCTTGCCCTTTTCGGACGTGAAGAACGCGCCGGGCGACCTGTGAAGCTGTGAAACCGCGACCCGCTCCGTGCCGTTGATTATGAACGTGCCGGTGTCGGTCATCAGGGGCACTTCGCCCAGATATATCTTTTGCTCTTTTATTTCCCGTATCTGAGTCTCGCCGGTCTCCTCGTCCTTGCTTTTAAGAACGAGTTGCACCTTTATCTTCAGAGGATCGGCATAGGTGAGGCCGCGTTTGATGCACTCGTCCTGCGGGTAGGTCTCTTTGTAAACGACCTCCCTCTTGCACGAAGGGCACACCACTCCCGGTCCGCCCAGGTCCATGTACTCGCCGCACTTGCACTCCCATATCCCAAGCTCGTACCCCTTGAATTCGAGGGTAGCGGTCTGGTTATAGTCGGAAATGGGGAACACGCCGGTGAAGACCTCCTGCAATCCCATGTTCTTGCGCGAATACGGCGCATGGGTCTTCTGCAGAAACTTCTCGTAAAACCTCGTCTGTATTTCGAGAAGGTTGGGTATGTCTATAAGAGTGGGGAACTTCGAATAGTCCTTCCTCAAGACGGGTTCTTTGCCAGGCCTGTAGGTGGCGACCTCTGTCATCCTAAATAATCCTCCCGTTCGCTCGCGTAAAGTCCAAGCGGACAAGCGCGCGCCTGAGTGGTAAATGATTTGGCGCGCGCTCGCGCCCAGTCCGAGTAATAGCCGCGGTCAGGCGGGCCGCCCGGCCCGCCCCGATCCTCAATAAAAGGATAGCCGCCCTATTTAATCTCGACAGTGGCCCCGTTCTCTTCGAGCTGGGCCTTGATCTTTTTGGCGTCTTCCGGGCTGATCTTCTCCTTGACGGGCTTGGGAGCGCCGTCAACCAGGTCCTTGGCCTCTTTGAGGCCCAAGCCGGTGATCTCGCGGACGACCTTGATGACCTGTATCTTCTTGTCCCCGGCGCTGGCGAGTATCACCGACACCTCGGTGGGCGCGGCGGCTACAGCGGCTCCGGCGGCGGGCGCGGCGGCGACAGCGGCGGGCGCGGCGGCGGACACTCCCCATTCTTCCTCAAGCTCCTTGACGAACCCGAGAAGCTCGTGAACGGGCATTTTCCTTACGAAATCCTTAACATCTTCCTTGGTGACGGCCATTTTCCCAACAATCCTCCAAATCGAATTCGATTAAAACCCAGTGTAAGAAGGGGCGAGGTCAGTCCTGCCCCTCTCCTTTCCTCTTTTCCGCTATTGCGGTGAGCGCATACATGAACTTGCGGGCCACGCCCTCCAAAACGCCCAGCAGGTTGCGCGCCGGAGCCTGGAACAGGCCCAGCAACATCGCCTGCGCCACGGGCTTGGGCGGCAAGTCCGCCAGCTTCCCGACTGTCTGCGCGTCTACGAACATCCCCTCGACGACGCCGCCCAGGGCCATCACGTTCTTCGGCTTCTTCTTGGCGAAATCGAAGAATTTCTTGGCGGACGGGCCGATGTCTTCCGAATAGCCGAACGCCACGCCGACCGGCCCGGTGAAAAGGTCCTTGGCGCCTTCGCACTGGGTTCCCTGCACGGCTATTTTGGCAAGCGTGTTTTTGACTATCCGAAACTTCGTGTTCACCCCGCGCAAATCTTTGCGAAGGACGTCCACGTCTTCGACCGTGACTCCAGAGAATTTCGCCACCAGCGTCAGCTTGGCGTTCGCAAAATCCTCCCGGAGGCTTTCAACTTCGTTTGTCTTGGCTTCAGTGACCATTATAGATTCCTCCCGCCTCTCAAGCCGCGTGGCCTACGCTACCGCCGGCCTCGGCGCTGTCAACCTTAACGCCGGGGCCCATCGTAGAGCTTACCGTCATGGACCTCAGATACACGCCCTTGGCTGTGGAGGGCTTGAGCTTTAGGATCTGGTCGAGCAGGGCTTTCGCGTTCTCGTAAAGATCCTCGGCCGTAAACGCCGCCTTGCCTATCGGGGCGTGAACCACCCCACCCTTGTCAACGCGGAACTCCACCTTGCCGGCGCGTATTTCTTTAATGGTCTTTTCTATGTCGAACGTGACGGTGCCGGATTTCGGGTTCGGCATAAGCCCCCTGGGGCCTAACACCTTGCCGAGCTTGCCCACCTGCCCCATCATGTCCGGCGTGGAGACGGCCACGTCAAAGTCCATCCAACCGCCGGCCACCTTGGCGACCAGGTCGTCAGATCCCGCCGCCTCGACGCCAGCCGCTTCGGCCTCCTTGAGCTTCTCGCCCTTGGCGAAAACCGCGATCCGCCTCACCTTGCCGGTGCCCTTGGGCATCGTCACGGCTCCGCGCACCATCTGATCGGCCTTGGTCGGGTTGACCCCGAGCCGTATGGCTATCTCCACGGTCTCGTTGAACTTCGCGTTGGCCAACGATTTGACCAGCTTCAAAGCGTCGAGAAGGGAGTGCCTTTTTTCCCTGTCAACTTTTTCCAGCGCCGCACTGTGGCGCTTGCCGCTACTTGGCATACGAATGTGTCTCCAATTCCAGTAAGGGCCCTATTCGACTATCACACCCATGGAACGCGCCGAGCCTGCGATGCTCCTCATCGCCGCCTGCTCGTCGGACGCGCTCATGTCAGCCTGTTTGAGGCGGACTATTTCTTTCACCTGATCCCAGGTGATCTTGCCTACCTTGGTCTTGTGGGGTTCGGCCGAGCCTTTGGCTATGCCTGCCGCCCTCTTTATAAGAACCGCCGCAGGGGGCGATTTCATCTCGAACGTGAAGCTCCTGTCGGAGTAGACCGATATCACCACCGGGATGATAAGCCCTTCCTGCCCCTGGGTCTTCGCGTTGAACTGCTTGCAGAACTCCATTATGTTCACGCCATGCTGGCCGAGCGCCGGCCCGATAGGCGGCGCAGGGGTCGCGCCACCGGCGGGCACCTGCAATTTTATCTTCCCAGTGATTTCTTTAGCCATATACCTTCCGCTCGTCCTTTCGGCGTAACGTTAAATCTTCTCGATCTGCGCGAACTCCAGCTCAACCGGCGTCGCCCTGCCAAATATGCTTACCATGACCTTCACCTTGCCGCGCTCCATGTTCACCTCGTCGAGCACGCCGGTGAAATTGGCGAACGGGCCGTCGTTGACCCGCACCGACTCGCCGACGTCGAACGCAAACTTGGGCCGGGGCTTCTCCGCCGCGCCGGACATCTGATCCTTGAGCCGCGAAACTTCGTCCGGGGACATCGGGATCGGCGCCTTGGCGTCGCCCAGAAAGCCGGTGATGCGCGGAGTCTCTTTGACCACATGCCACACCCGCTCGTCCATGATCATCTGGATCAGGATATAGCCGGGAAAAAATTTGCGCTTGGATTCGCGCTTTTTCCCGCCTTTTATCTCGACGACTTTTTCTTCCGGCACAAGTATCTCGCCAACCTGGTCGGACATGCCGTGCTGGCGCAGGCGCTCGCGCAACTGCTCCTGCACTTTTTTCTCGTAGCCCGAATATGTGTGCAACACATACCAGCTCATCGCCACGGCCTGATTGACGCCGCTCTCCTCGCTCATCCCGCTCCTACCCGACAGCCAGAGTCATGATTTTCGAAAGCAAAAAATCCACAACGCCCAGATACATGCTCATTATCAACACGAACACTATGACCACGCCCGTGGTGGCGACAGTGTCCTTCTTGGAGGGGAAGGTGGCCTTCTTGGCCTCCATCTTCACCTCTTTGAGGAACTGGGCGTAACCCTCGGCGCTTTCCCTCAACTTAATAACCATCTAAAACCGGCGCCTCTCCTAAAAACTTAAATGGCAGGCCAGGAGGGATTCGAACCCCCAACATCCTCGTTTGGAGCGAGGCGCTCTAGCCGTTAGAGCTACTGGCCTGTACCTGTCAATCTGCCAGGCCTCAGGGCCGTATCTTCACTACTTCGTTTCCTTGTGCGCAGTGTGTTTTTTGCAAAAACGGCAGTACTTGGAGAACTCGAGCCGGTCTGTCACCGTCTTCTTGTTCTTGGTCGTGCTGTAATTCTTCCGTTTGCACTCGGGACACTGGAGATGAACTATGTCGCGCATCGTTTACTCGAGCACTTCTGTGATGACGCCTGCGCCAACGGTGCGCCCGCCCTCGCGGATGGCGAACCGAAGCTCTTTGTCCATCGCTATCGGCATTATAAGCTCAACGGTAATCGCCACGTTGTCCCCGGGCATTACCATCTCAACTCCCTCGGGAAGCGTCGCAACGCCCGTCACGTCCGTCGTGCGGAAATAAAACTGCGGACGGTATCCGTTGAAGAACGGCGTGTGACGGCCGCCCTCTTCCTTCGTCAATATGTACGCCTCGGCCTTGAACTTCTTGTGAGGCGTGATACTGCCGGGCTTGGAAGCAACCTGCCCGCGCTCAACGTCCTCGCGTTTCAAACCGCGCAAAAGAAGACCGACGTTATCGCCTGCAAGACCTTCGTCGAGAAGCTTGCGGAACATCTCCACGCCGGTGACAGTGGTCTTCTGCGTGTCGCGGATGCCGACTATCTCGACGTCCTCGCCGACTTTTATCTTGCCGCGCTCGACCCTGCCGGTGATGACCGTGCCGCGACCCTGGATCGTGAACACGTCTTCCACGGGCATAAGGAACGGCTTGTCTATGTCGCGTTTCGGCTCCGGGATGTAAGTGTCTATCGCATCCATCAGGTCGAATATGCACTTGACCGAATCGGCGTCGTCGGGCTTTTCCAAAGCCTTCAACGCGGAGCCTTTCACTATCGGCGTCTTGTCGCCGGGGAACTGGTACTTGTCGAGCAGTTCGCGTATCTCAAGCTCGACGAGCTCCAAAAGCTCCGGGTCGTCGACCATGTCAACTTTGTTGAGGAACACCACGATGTACGGAACGCCGACCTGACGGGCCAGCAGGAT